>JACCQV010000244.1 GCA_013813945.1 Deltaproteobacteria bacterium
CGCTCGATCCCGCCCAGTGGCGGACGATCACTCCCACGCCCATTGTCGCGGCCTACACCTCCGAGCTCGGGTACGCCCTCGCGATCACGCGCGCGCAGGTCCCGAACATCGACGCGTGGCGCGCCAAGACCCGCGAGGCCTACGTCACCGAGATCGAGCGAGGCGTCACCGAACGCATCCCCGGCTACCGGCGGATCGCTCGCACCATCGGCGACGTCCACGGCGTGCCAACGCTCGATCTCGAAGCCCGGCGCAAGGATGGCGCCACGATCGTCGTCCGGATCTTGCTGTTCCGGACCTACGCGCTCGCCCTCGCGATCGAATGCACGCGCAAGGCGGACGTCTCGGTCGCGCGCGCGGTTGCGAAGTCCTTCGTTATCCCCGCACCAGCGCCATGACGACCTCGACGTGCGACGTCTGAGGCATCAGATCGAACGGCCACGCCTCGGTCGCGCGATAGCCCAGCGTCTGTAGCCGCGCCGCATCGCGCGCGAGCGTCGCGGGATCGCATGACACGTACGCGATGGTGCGCGGCCTCATTCGCACGATGCCGTCGATCGCCTCGGCCGCACCCGAGCGCGGTGGATCGAGCACGACGACGTCGAAGGGTCCGTGGAGCTCCGCGATCACGCGATCCACCGGGCCAGCGCGATGCTCGACGGTGAGCGGCAGCTCGGGCGCGAACGCGTCGGTCGCCAGGATCTTCCAGCCGTCCTCGGCAAAGCCCCGCGTGAAGTTCCCCGAGCCGGCATAGAGCTCGAGCAGCTTGCCCGACCCCTTGCCGACCACTTCGCGGACGCGCGCGATCAACGCGGCATTGCCTGGAGCGCTCGCCTGCGCGAACGTCCGCGGGCTGCCCCAGAGGCCGCGCTCGATCTCGATCACGGGCTCCCCGTGAACGTCGTGACCGGCGATCACGCCGCGGATTCCGGCCTTGCCGACGAGCGCCGCCGCTCCGCGCCATGGTCGATCGATCGCAACGGCGACGTCGCCTCGGTGCCCGATCACGAGCCCGAGCTCGCCGTCGGGGGGCGATGCAGAGGCGACCTGCGCGAGCGCCGCGTCGAGCGCTTCCTCGAGCTGCGGGCAGGTCTCGATCGCGATCACGTGATGAGACTCGAGCTCGTAGAGGCCCGTGGTCCCGGCGGTGACGTGGAACCGCGCCCGTCGCCGCCAGTGCAAGGGAGGCCCAGGATCCGCGATCGGATGGACGACGACTCCGACGAGCTTCCGCAGCGCTGCGACCACAATCGCGTGCTTCGCGGCGAGCTGTGCGGATCGCGCGACGTGTTGCCACTGGCACCCGCCGCACCCCGCAAGGAAGTGCGGACAAGGCGGATCCACGCGATCGGGTGACGGCGTCACGATCTCGACGAGCGACGCGCGCGCGAACGACGACGTCGACTTTCCGATCTGAGCACGCACGACGTCGCCCGGCGCCGTGCGCGGAATGAAGGTGACCCTGCCATTCGCATCGCGACCCACCCCATCTCCGCCGGCCGCGAGGGAATCGATCGTGAGCTCGACCACCGCACCTGATGGTTCGCGTTCTCGATCTCTGGCGGGGGGCTGGCTCATCGGTAGGGTGTACTCGTTGCAGCGGGGAGGACCAGGGCACCGCGCTCGATCGCCAGCCGCGTATCGGCGCGACCATCGCGGACCGCGATCTCGATCGTCGCGGCGGAACCCACATACGCGAGTAACTGCCCCGGCGCCACGTCCTCGTACGTCCCGACGACGGCGAGGGTCTGACCGCCGATGGTGATGGCGCGGCCTGCCTCGGCGGGCGGCAGGTCGCTGATCAAGTTCCCGAACTGATCGACATGGACGATCCGCCCCGAGCCACGCGAGCGCGGGCCCCACGGCAGGGCGCCTGCGAGCTTGACCGAGGTGCCAAAGCCGCGGGGCGTCGGTGAAGCACGTCCGCCCCGCGAGGAGCTATGCTCGCGCGCGATCGTCGCGGCCGCGCGGGCGAACACATCGCGCCCGCGGAAGGTCTTGCTGACATGCTTTGCGCGCATGCCGGCGTCCTCGATCGCCCAGGCATCCCACTCGGGGCGCATCACGTAGGTGAACACGCCGTTATCCGGCCCGATGTACCACTGGCCGTCACCCCGGATGATCACCTCGTTGCGTGCGCCACCGACGCCGGGGTCGACGACGACGAGGTGGATGCTGCCGTACGGGAACTCGTGCGTCGACGTAGCGATCACCCAGGCGGCATGAGCGATGTCGCCCCGCGGGATGTCGTGCGCGATGTCGATCACCCGGGCCTCGGGAGCGATGCTCGCGATCACCCCCTTGAGCGAGCCGACATAGCCGTCGCTCGTTCCGTAATCGGTGGTCAACGTGATGATCGCCATCCAGTTACCGGGTAAGCATACAGCCGATGAACAAGGTCTACCCGGACGCGCAGGCCGCCCTGCACGACGTGACCGATGGTGCGGTGATCCTCGCGGGGGGCTTCGGGCTCTCCGGGAATCCGGAGAACTGCATCATGGAGCTGGCACGTCGCAAGGTGAACCACCTGACGATCGTCTCCAACAACTGTGGGACCACCGAGAAGGGACTCGGCGTCCTGCTCGCGCAGGGCCAGGTCAAGAAGATGGTCAGCTCGTACGTCGGCGAGAACAAGGTCTTCGAGAAGCAGTTCCTCTCCGGCCAGCTCGAGGTCGAGCTCTGCCCGCAAGGCACCCTGGCCGAGCGCTTGCGCGCGGGCGGCGCCGGGATCGAGGCGTTCTACGTTCCGACCGGCTACGGCACCCAGGTCGCGGAGGGCAAGGAGACCCGCGAGATCGCCGGCAAGCATTGCGTGCTCGAGCACGCGATCCGTGGCGACTTCGCCATCGTCAAGGCGTGGAAGGGGGACCGCTGGGGCAACCTCGTGTTCCGCAAGACGTCGCGAAACTTCAATCCGCTGTGCGCGCAGGCCGGCAAGATCACGATCGTCGAGGTCGAAGAGCTCGTCGAGGTCGGCGATCTCGACCCCGATCTCGTCCACCTCCCGTCGATCTACGTC
>JACCQV010000262.1 GCA_013813945.1 Deltaproteobacteria bacterium
GCCCGACACCAAGGAAGAGGCCGCCGAGTACGCGGCATTCATCCGCGACTGGCTCGACAAGGTCGCCGTGAAGAACCTCGTCGCCGAAGCCGGCGCGTAGCCACGACCGGCGTGTCGGGCGAGACACTCGCGGGGTGACCGCCAACGTTCTCGCGGGCTTACGGTCGGTACAGTCGCTGCAGTACCGAGCGGCCCATGCACGACCCCACGTATCTTCGCCGGTCCTCGCTGCTCACGCGCTCCGGAGCCAAGCTTGGCATCGCGGCGGTCTTCGCAGCAGGGATCGTCACCGCAGTCGCACTGCGCCCTGCGCGCGCCCCCGTGATCGAGGTCAAGCAGCCGGCCGCGGTGAATCAGACGACCGTGCTGCCGTTCGCGGTGCCGGCGGTCATCGTCGTGCCTGCTCCGGCACCACCGCCGACCGCGGAGCCAGCGATTGCAGTTCCGCCTCCCCCGCGCGCGCTGGTTCCGATGATCGATTCGTCGTGCCTGCTCGGTGGCGAGAGCAGCTGTGACTGGGACACGGGATTCCCCGCGATCTCCGCGGATGGCACGCTGATCGCGCACCAGCACAGTCCCGACGACGGCGGCCGCGGCTATCCCGGCCTGTCGATCCAGCTGATCGACGCGAAGACCTCGCGCATCGTGACCGAGTACACGGTGCTGTCTCCCGACGAGTACCTCGAGCCCGAGGACACTGGCATCGCCAAGCTGCGCGCGAAGATCGTCAAGCGAACCGCGATCGCCCAGCGCGCACTCGATGCCAGACGATTTCGCTCGATGACGCCGTTCCAGGAGGTTCAGGAGCCACGGCCGGCCGACGAGTGGGTCGACCCGGCCCCGCCGGTCCGAGCCGAGCGGGTGGGTGATGCGGTGAGGATGATCGACAGCGCTGCCAACACGGTGATCTGGCAGCGGCGGTTTCCCGTCGAGGCCGAGTATCCGCAGGCGGACCACGACTGGGAGAAGGAAGGTTGCTATCCGTCGAACACCGGCTCGGTCTACGTGTCGTGGGATGAGGTCACTCGCACCGTGCTCACGTCGGTGAGCTACGTGAGCGGTCCGTGTTACTGCAGCGACCAGACGAAGACGTACGTGACCCGGTTCTAGCCGCCTACTTCTTCGGCGCGAGCGGCTCCTTCGGCGTCAGCTCGAGGTTCTGCATGATGTCCTCGAGCGCGATCTTCTTCTCCGTGCGCTTGGTCTGCAGCTCGACGAGCTCGCGGCCGAGCTTGTCGCCGTCCTTCGCGAACTGATCCAGCCGCTCTCCGAGCCGCTTGCGCAGTGCGCCCGCCGCGGGATCGCGCTTGATCGCCTCGAGGTTTGACCGCGTCTCCTGCGCGCGCTGATCGAGCTCGCCGCGCGTGCGTGTCTTGCCTTCGATCTCGGTGTCGATCTTGCCGACCTCCTGCCGCAGCTTGACGATCGGCTCGAGCCGCGCGCGGATCGTTCGATCGAGCGTGCCTTGCGCCAGGATTCCCTCGAGCAGGATCAGCGAGCGCGAGTCCCAGATCGAGAGTGTGCTGCGCGACGGAGTCTGCTCGATCACCTCGAGCTTCGCGGTGTTCGCGCCCGCCGCCAGCCGGATCGGGATCAGATACGCATCTGGCAGATCCTCGGTGGCCGCCGGGCGCGGCACGAGCGTGAAGCTACCGCCCGCTTTCGGATGACGGACGTACAGCGTCGTCTCCGCCGTTCGCGGCTGTTGCGCGGTGATCTCCCACGTCGTCTGCCGGCGCGAGAAGTTCTCGATCTCCATCACACCCCGGACGATCTTGACGAGGCGCATCTCGTCGCCGCCGTACTGGAGATTCGACGCCACGAGCAGGCTCGACTCGACAGCAAACGGGATCGTCACGGCGACGCCCGCACTCACCGGCTCGCTGATGCCTTCCCCGACGAAGCTACCGCCCGAGTAGATCGAGATTGGCCCGGACTCGAGCGCGAACGGCGTCGAGTTCTTGAACCGGATCACGCGATAGGGATTGGCCTCGTAGCCCTGCCCGGCCCCGCCAGGCCGGAACAGGAACGTCTCCTCGCCTTCGACCTTGGCGTTGATGATCGCGACCATCGTCGAGGTGCCATCCGGGACCGTCAGGTTCTCGTCGAGATCGTAACGAGTAAGACCGCTGATGCTCGCCGCACGCGTGCGCGCCTCCATCGACCGCGAGAGCGCGTCTGCATCGACTGCACCGCCGACCGGCATGTTGTTCCAGTAGTCGCCGGCGGGCATGTCTGCGTCGCTCTCCATGTCCTTCTTTGCGGCGCTCGACCCGGCGCCACTGATCTTGCTCGGTCGATTCGCAGGTGGAGCCTTCGCCGGTGCAGGCCGCTTCTTCGCGCCCTGCTTGGCGTCCCTCGACATCTCCTCCATCGGTGCTTCCGCTTCCACTGCCGGCGGTGGCGGTGAGGGCGCGGGCTGGTTGTAGCCGGACTCGCCGACCGACACCTGGGCGCGGCGCTGCGTACCGATCGCGGAGAGATCCGTGCGCAACACATCGCGCGGTGTGTGCAGGTCGTAGCGGAACGCAATCGGTGCGCCCGACGTGAGTGCGAGCTTGACGTCGGTCCAATCCTCGCCGGTCGTGTTGTCGACGACTGCCCAGCCCTGGAGGAGCGCCTGGCCCTTGCCGGTCTCCGGCAACACCACGCGATACGTCGGTTTCCACATCGGTGCGCTGACGACGTAGCTCACCACGAGGTCGTTGACCTTTTTCCCCGCGAGACGAATGGTCACGTCGACCTGCTGGAACATGCCTTCGCCGGCCGTCGCATCGAGGCTGCGCTGGAACTGCAGCGCGATGTTGCCGTTGTGCAGCGTGATCCCCGCGACCTTCGAGAGCCGCACGACGCTGAGCTTCTGATCGCGAATCAGCGTGACCTTGTAGTCTTGCTCGTCCTCGGTGCCGGTATCGCCGGCTGCGCGTGGCCGGCCATCGGGCCTCAGAGCTTCGACGATCAGGATACGCCCGCGCATCGAGTTGCCGTTGCTCAGCGTCAGCGTGACCTCGGTACCGCGCAGCTTGTCGAGCACCTCGAACAGGCTGCCGCTGCCGGGTCCGAGTGTCGCGATCGCACCGTTCGCCCACGACCGCGGATCGAGCGGCATCGAGATCGAGACCGCTCGTCCACCCGCGCGCTCGACGACGGTAAGGCTCTTCAGCAGGTCATTGACCTGATCCTTGCGAACGCGAATCGTCAGCTCATCGCCGTCGACCTTGCCGCCACGCTCGAAGTAGCCGACGCCGTTGCGGTAGAGCACGACCTTGGAGAGCTGGAGTGCTCCTCCCGTGGTCGCGTGCGGGGTACGCGCTCCGCCGCACGCTCCCAGACCGAAGAGGACCGTCGCGAGAACACCAGACAGGATCGATGAACGCATGGATGGCGGCCATCGTATCCCCGCAAAGTCGTGCAAATACCTGCTCAAGCGGCCGGTTTCGGTGCCTGGGAGCGAACCCGCAGTATCCAGGGGCCCGTATCCTGGCCACCTGGTGAGTTGCACGAGTTGCGCAGGAGTCGCGTGTTGTGACCCCGGTTGGCGCGTTCCGCAGGAGCGATGGCGCACCTTGCTTGGCGGTGTCTGCCGCCCTGGCTGGCAACGACCTTGCACTGCTCAACGAGCATGAAGTGCTGGGTTCTCGCACTGCTGACGATGACCGCCTGTACGACAAAGGATCCCGGTCCGGACACTGCCGAGCTCGCTGCGCTCGACGAGTGGACGGCCGCGGCGGACGGCAAGTCCGACCTTCCGACATCGTGGAGCGACCTCGTCCGGTGGTTGCGAAACATCTACGCGAACGACATGTCCGCGATCTGGGAGAACCAGGAACATCCACCGACCGCCTCCAAAGCGCTCGAACGGATCCGCGGGCTCGTCGTGCAGGGTGGTGTCGATCCGGCGCGTGCTCGATTCAGGGTCACCGTCCAGCGGCTAGACGCGGGGGACATCGATCACTCGGAGATCGATATCGCGCTGCCCGCTGGTCAGGTGATCCGTCTTGTCGGTGATCCCAAGGGTGGGGGCGCGTTCGTGGACGACGCGCTGTTCGAGGAGACCGTGGGTCCGCGCCTGTGCCTGACCTGGGCCGAGCTCGAGACCGCAGTCACCGCCTCGTATGTCACTGGTACCTACGGCGTGAACTTCGTCTGCCACAACGTGACCGAGCGCGTACTGCGCTCCCTCGGCATCGGAACCGCGCCGTATGCACGCCTGTTCCGGACCTACTCCGCTGCGCGCTGGATCTGGGGACCGCCCACGCCGACCTTCAACTCGCACAACCCGGCGAGCTGGCCGCAGTCGCGCTCGTGTGACTAGCGCGTGCAGTACGTCGGGAACGTCGCCGGCAAGCCGCTCGCATAGGGAGACGGCCAGGCGCCGAACCCGTTCGCAGTGAAGAACGCCGCGATGCTGGGTGCCGCCTCGAGCGGAATCTTGTGCCCCTTGCCGTGGTCGCAGATCGCCGCGAAGTGGCCCGCTCCGATCAGCGTGGCCTTGTAGGTCTCGCTCGCGGCCGAGAAGTCGACGCCGAACACGTTATCGCTCGCGCCGCCTTCGAAGATCAGCGCGGCGAACTTGTTATCTGGTCGCTGGATCTCGGGATCGAACCCGGGCGGCATCCCACCCGAGAACGTCGCGACGCTCGCCACGTACGCCGAGCGCAGGAAGCTGAGCGCGGTGGTCTGCAGGCCGCCTGCGCTCATCCCGACGCTGTGCACGTGGGCAGGATCGATCCAACCCGCCGTTGCGAGGCAGGCAACGATCTCGTCGGCCAGGATGAAATCATCCATCCGGTCGCTGCCATTGACGATGAACCACTCGAACTGACCCGCCACCGGATCCGAGTACGGTGTCGCGATCACGGCTCCTGCGGCGGTCATCGTCTCGAGCGTTGCGCCGAGCGCATACGCGGCCTCCACCGGGGAGCTGCCCGTCGCATGCCAGTACACGACGAGCGGCCCACGCGGGGCGCCTGCCGTGAACGCGAGCTTGACCTTGCGCGGAGCGATGCCGGCAGGTGCAAACGTGACGTCTCCGTTGACAATCGTCGGGCAGGTTCCCGACGATGGGGGAAGCATGGCCATCGCTGTGGAACCAGGAGGCGCATCGATCGCGGCCGCATCGGGCGCGGTGCCGAGATCCTCGGGGGTCGAGCACGCCGAGAGAACGAGCAGGAGGGTGGCCGTCTGGGTGCGCATCTGCGGCGTACTCCACACCTCCAGGGTCCCGCCGACCATGACCGCAACCGGCCAACTCCATGACCCGGCTGCCCCCGTACCGCGGTCTCGGACCGTCAGCGCGCGGCGGTCGTGTTCGGGGCGCGGCCCGTCCACCGCTTGTACGCCCGCGAGAATGCACTTGGCTCCGAGAAGCCGAGGGCAAACGCGATCTCCTTGATCGAGGTCCCAGCCGCGAGCAGCTCGTCAGCCCGCTCGCGTCGCACGTCATCGACCAGCGCGCGCAGCGTGGTTGCCTCCTGTTCGAGGTGGCGGCGCAGCGTGCGCGAGCTGATCCCGAGGCTGCGCGCCACCGCCGTCAACGAGGTCGCCTGCTCGAGGTTCGCCACCGCGGCTCGCCGCACCCGATCGAGAAACGGGCTGCGGCTAGGGGTGGCCGCAGCGAGCTCTGCGACCTTGATCTCGAGCGCGGCTGACGTGATCGGATCCGCGCCGGCGAGCCGGAGCTCGAGCTGCGCGCTATCGAGCTCGAGCTCATCGACGCGCGCGCCGAAGCTCACGGGCGCACCGAACACCTCGCGATACGCCGGGACCAGCTCGCCTGCATGGACAAACCGAACGGCGCGCAGCGTGAACGCACCATTCGTTGCCGCCCGCGCGCGCAACGCGAGCGACGCGAACGCGTACTCGGTGAGGATCCGGCCATGCGGGATCCCGCTGATCGGTCGCTGCCGGATCGTTGCGATCCCGCCAGGCCCTTCGTCGAACGAGAGGGTCGAGCGCCGCGACACCATCGCCCAGAACTTCGACGCACGGGTCAGCGCGTCGCGCAGCGTCCCGCTCAGCCAGACCATGTGCCCGAACATCCCGACCGGACGCTCGGTCGATGCACGCGCGAGCGTCAACGCGAATGCCGGATCTGCCCGGCGCACCGCGAGATCTTCGAGGCACTGATCGACGACGTCTCCTGCGACGTAGGTCTCGGGCGTCGTCGCCTCATCGATGCCGAGCGAGGCGAGGACCTCTACCGGATCGATCTGGAGACGTCCCATCAGCTCGACGAGCGGACGCAGCAGTGCGACGGAGATTCCGTTCACGGCGCCGGCGCTCTCATTCCGCGACGATAACGCGGAATGGAGTGCAGCGAGTCTCAGCTCGGCTTCTGGGCCGGCGGCTGACGATAGAACACAGAGATTGCGATGCAATGAAACGACGCATCGCTGGACTGCGTCACGATCATCTCCGTGAGCACGATGTTTGGATTCTCCGCGATCCACGCCGTGACCTTGTCACCGAGCTGCGCGCGGTCCGCGAACATCGTCGCGGAGAAGATCTTCACGCCGTTGAACTTGACCCCGTCCCGCAACACGACCCGGCCTTCTGCTTGAGCTTGAACGGATGCCATCCGCCACCTTAGCACTCGCCCGCGTTCGCGCTGCCTGGACTCGCCGGGAAACAAGGGTCTGAGACACGAGAACCTCGCATGACGGATCGCCGACACCCCCACCCATCAACCCGCGAGCGTTGTGGCGAGCTCGCGCAGGGCGGCCGCGCCGTTCCCGCGATACGAAGCGCCGTGCATGCACGCGAGCAGGGCTGGTTCGGTCGCTGCTAGCTGATCGATGCGCGCGGCTGCGGCGGTGGGGTTCGCGAAGTAGTCCATCGCTGCGCGGAACGCCACGCTCGGTCCGAGCACGTCGGTCTCGGTGACGGGCTTGTGCTCGGCGCCCGGTTGCGTGAACAGGTCGCCGCAGAACAGCGTCCGCGTCGAGAGCTCGCTGATCAGGCCCGCATCCCAGCCGTGCGGGATGTGCGGGGTGTCATGCCAGCGAACTGTCTTCTTGCCGAGCGACACGGTCTCGCCGTCCGCGACCATCCGGGGCGGCCGACTCGACACGTCTCCGATCGTGACCATGCCGCCGATCATTCCGCACAACGGGGCAGCGTTCGGCGCAGCAGCGAGCCACTCGTCGAGGGAACCGCACTCGTCGGCCTCGAAGTGCGAGAACGACAGCCAGCGCAGCTTCTCCACGGGCATCACCATCGCCACGGCCTCGTGGACCAGCGGGAACAGCTTGCGCAGGCCGAGATGGAACATCAGTGGCTCGTCGTCGACGATCAGGAACTGGTTGAACGTGAAGCCAGCGGGGAGCCCGGGATTCGGGGGCACCGGCGTGCTGATCCGATAGATGCCGTCGGTGATCTCGTCAATCCGCGTTCCGGTCTGAGCATTGGTGACAGGCATGGTGACCTCCTTTGCCCGGTAGTGGTCGTCGGGTCGACAGCGTTACAGAATTTCAGCGCCACTGGTGGTGGACGGCGTAGTCGCAGACCCGGACCGTCGTTCCCTGCTCGAACACGTGCACGCGGAAGCCGGGTTCGAACGGAAACTGCTCGTAGTGCCGCTGACACGCGATCAGCACCTCACCCGTCTGCGGATCGAACGGAACGTGCACCATCTCGACGTGCGGGTGGCCCGTGGGATCGACGAGCTCCACGTCAACGCGGTCGGCGCGCGACAGATCCCCGCGCAGGACGTGGATCAGAAGGTCAACGTCAGGAGTGAACCGTGCATGCGCCTGGACGCCGACGTCGACTGTCGTGGTCTTCACGCGCAAGCCCCGTGCGACCAACCGATCGCGCAGCGCATGCGAGATGACGGGAGGCAGAAGCTCCCGCAGCCCCTGCACGAGCTCTCCGAGCCGCTCGGACGTTGCCGAGCAGCGATCGCAGCCGAACACGTGCTCCTCCACCGGGGTTGCCAGCTCGGGCGCGAGCTCCCCCGCCCACAGCGCGGTCAGGGTCTCGAACGGGATCGGGCAGGCGATCATGCGTGCGCTCCTTCCACACAGTCTCGGAGCCGGGCCAGCGCGCGATGGCGAATCACGCGTACGTTGCCCGCAGACAGCTGCATCGTCGCGCCGATCTCATCGGCGTCGCGGTCCTCGACGAACGTCGCCACGACCACCGCGCGGTCGCGAGCATCGAGCGCGAGCATGCAGTGCTGAAGGCGTTCCCGGTCGAGCGCCGCCAGCGTCGGGATGGAGCTCGGTGGCAGGTCACGCGC
>JACCQV010000264.1 GCA_013813945.1 Deltaproteobacteria bacterium
GGATAGAAGTAGCCGTCGATCCCGACGGGGAACGGCGACTCGGTCAGCATCGTCCAGCGGCCGACGAACGACCACACGACGAGCAGCGCGAGCGCGGCACCGACGCCCACGCCGGGCAGCCACGCCGGCACCCTGCGCTCTTGCACGTTAGGATGCTGCCATGCCTTCTGCCGTGGTGCTGCTCTCGGGCGGCCTCGACTCGTCGACCGCGCTCGCCGTCGCCCGCGATGCCGGCTTCACCTGCTACGCGCTGACCGTGCGCTACGGCCAGCTCCACGAGGTCGAGCTTGCCGCCGCTCGTCGCGTCGCGACCGCACTCGGGGCTGCCGATCACCGTGTCGTCGAGGTCGACCTGTCCCAGCTCGCGAGCTCCGCGCTGACCACGAAGGGCATCGCGGTTCCCAAGGATCGCTCGCTCGCCGAGAACGGTGCGCCCGGCGATGTCCCGTCGACGTATGTCCCCGCGCGCAACACCCTGCTCCTGTCGCTCGCCCTCGCGTGGGCCGAGACCCTCGGTGCCAAGGACCTGTTCGTCGGCGTCAACGTCCTCGATGCGAGCGGCTATCCCGACTGCCGGCCCGAGTTCGTGCGCGCGTTCGAGGCGCTCGCCCAGGTCGCCACCCGCAGCGGCGGCTTCACCGTCCACGCGCCGCTGATCGAGCTCACGAAGGCCGGCATCATCGCGCTCGGCACCCGGCTCGGCGTCGACTACGCGATCACCCACTCCTGCTACGACCCGATCGGCGATGCGGCATGCGGCCGGTGCGATGCGTGCGCGCTGCGCAAGAAGGGCTTCGCCGAGGCAGGTGTCCCCGATCCCACGCGCTATGCGTAGTATGCTGCCTCCGCGATGAAGCTCGGCACGCTGCTCCTGCGTAACGCCGCGATCGGGCTCTCGCAGCTCGAGGGTGCGCTGCGCAACCAGGTGCTCTATGGCGGCCGCCTCGGCACCAACCTCGTCGAGCTCGGGTTCATCGATCTCGAGCTGCTCTCGACCTACCTCGCCGAGCTCACCGGCTATCCGCTCGCGTCACCGAGGCAGCTCGACGAGGCCGACCTCGATCTTCTCGACAAGCTCGGCTCCGACGACGCGCACCGGCTTCGCGCGATCCCGCTCGGCGACCTCGGCAACACGCAGAGCCTGGCAGTCGCGATGGTCGATCCGACCGACGCGGTTGCGATTGGCGAGCTGGCGGCGAAGCTGGGTTCGAAGATCACGCCCTACGTGGTTCCCGAGCTCCGCGCGCTCTACTACCTCGAGAAGCTATTCGGTCAGCCGCGGCGTGCCCGGTTCGTCCGCTCCGGAACCGCGCCGAGCGACGGTGAGACCGAGCCCGTCGATGATCGCCGTCGCTCGCAGCCCGCGAAGGGCATGGTCCTTCCGCCCGCGTTCACGCTCGAGCCGCGGCGCCGCCGGACCTCGTCGCAGATGACGCTCAGCAGCGCAGGAGCCCCCGCGATCACCTACGGCGCGGCATGCGAGCGGATCGACACCGCGACCCAGCGCGAGCAGATCGCCGACGCGATGGTCGAGTACGCCAAGGGCCGCTGCGACCTGCTGATCCTGTTCTTGATCCGCGATGGCAACGCATTGGGCTGGCGCGGCTATGTCGCACCTCCTGTCCGCAAGCGGAGTCAGATCGAGGAGCTCTCGCTCCCGCTCGGAGGCGCCTCGTCGCTGCAATCCGCGCACGACGCCGGCGAGTTGTTTCTCGGTGCGCCGCCCTCGGCCGCCAAGCCGGTCGAGACCCAGCTCTGGACCGCGCTCGCGGTCAGCCCGGAGCCGACGCACGTGCTCGTGGTCCCGATCCTGGTGAAGACCCGGGCGGTGAATCTGATCTACGTCCACACCCCAGCGGGTCCGCCGGCCGACGCGTTTGTCACCGAGCTCCGCGATCTCGCGCACCTGATCCAGGCGTCGTATCTGCGGCTGATCAAGCAAGCGCGCGGATCCTGAGCCTGCCCCCGGCGACTCCCGGATTCCGCTCCCGGACCCGCGTCCACCTCCCGGCCACGCTTCTCAGCCTTATTCTGTCTGCCCAACCGTTTGTTATTGTGCAGTAACTTGCTAGATCACGATCACCCGAGCGCGAACTTGATCTTTCTTCGGGAACAGCGAAAGTCGGGCCTGTGAATACCCGAATGACCTACGCGAACCCGACCTGCAAGGTTGGTTTCGGAACGATTGCTGCTGCGCTTGCCGCCCTGTCGATGGCGGTCCTTGGTCACTTCTTTATCTGAGCCGCTGATCAATATGGACCGGGCAAGTCGTCGTTGCCGGGGTCCCAGCTCAGGGCCGGACTCGCCATCGCGAGTGCGCTGCCATTGGCGGTGATCCGCACGGTGATCGGGTCGAAGTCGAGCCGCGCCCGATCGATCGCGGTGAACCGAACATACTCGTAGCGCGCCGCGCACCACATCGACGTGCCGCTCACTCGCCAGTCCCAGCACAGCCAGTCCGATTGCGGCGCGAACGCCCCGAAGAACGGGATCCCCGCCATCGCGAACGGGCCGAAGCCGGCGCTGCCGTCCCACAGGTCCGCAAACCCATGGGCCGACGCGATGATCCGGTAGCTCGCCGAGGCGCGGCCGGGCAGCACGCAGCGGATCGTGTTCGTCCCCGGCGTGATGCAGCTCGCGAGCGGTACTCCCGTCACGTCGTCGACGACCGTCAGCTTCCAGCGCGCCGCGGTCAGCGGCCCAAAGCTCGGCAGCTCACGGGCGAGCGGAGTCGCGGTCTCGCAGCGCGGGTCGTAGGTCGTGATGTTGTTCGACTCGCACAGCACGTGGTCGGTGAATGTCCCCCCGTTACGGAGCGTGTCGCTGACCAGGGTTCGCGTGTAGCTGCCGGTCGGCGGCGCGAGCTCGACCGACAGCTCGATGTCCTGGTCGGTGACCGTGACGAACTTCTGCTCGATGACGTCGATTCGCGTGCGTTCGGTCGGATCGAGGATGTCCCCGATCGGCGCGCCGGCCGCGAACGTCATGGCGAACAGCGAGCCGGCGGTCGTGGCCGCGCGCGGTGCATCGATCAGGAGCGGCGACGGGACCGCGGGTTCGTCGATCTCGCGGCCAACCGCAGGTTCCTCGAACGTCGGGCCAGCCGACGGCGGGGCGGGATCCTCGCCGGGGTCGACGACGACGCCGCAGGCAGCAGCGAGCATGAACAGGGCAGGCGCGAGGTTCGTCAGCTTCATGAGAGCCGCTATCGACACCGCCCACGAAGGGTTGCGTACGCTCCCGGGAGTCCCACGATTTCAGCCACGTACCCCGATAGCGAATCGCGGTCAGCACCAGTTGTGAGCACCGTCGAGAAACGATTCGCGATCGACCCTGATAGACGGGTCGCCATGATCGAGATCGAGGTTCGTGGTGGTGGGCAAGAGCCGCAGGCACTTGCGGAGCTGATTGCGTCGACGCTGCACGGGACGCAGGTCTCGGATGCGAGCGTGGTCGAGACCGGCAAGCTCGTGCGCGCC
Source organism: Deltaproteobacteria bacterium (assembly GCA_013813945.1). Taxonomy (GTDB): domain Bacteria; phylum Myxococcota_A; class Polyangia; order Haliangiales; family Haliangiaceae; genus JABFXX01. The sequence continues at coordinate 3,480 of JACCQV010000264.1, forward strand.
CAGCAAGAGGACGCGGAGATCAAGCGGCCGTCGCTGCACGACATGCAGACGATCAACTTCGAGACCATCGACGAAGACTGCGACTGGACCGACGTCTAGAACTACTGCTGCTCGGCCCAGTAGCGGAGCCAGTCCCCGTCGGGGATCAGCGTTCCGTGCTTCACCGCTGCCGGATCTGCGAGCGTGTAGATCCAGGTCCACACCATCTCGCCGCTCTCGAGCGTGACCTGTTTGATCACTCGCGCGAAGTCCTGACCCTCGTAGGCATCGAGCAGGCCGAACGTCGCCGGTAGCTCGGTCAGCCACACGACCTCGCCGTAGACGGTGCCGCTCGGGTCAGCTTCGGAGAACCCGGGGTAGCCGAGCTGAAAGGCATAGATCGATCCGCTCGTGTGCGCCTTCGAGGTGCGCGTGATCTGGTTCGCGATCAGCGATCGCGCGGTCTGGCCCTGCCGCATCGTGCCGTACACGAACAGCCGATCGAGGACCTCGTGCGATCCCGTCGTCCGCTCTGCCTCGAGCGTGCCCGTGTGCCTCCGCCGCTGCGCCACACCTCGTTCTACCCCCGGGCGGCGAGCGCGGCCACTTGATCGAGCAACGGCAGCACCATGGCGGCTCCGGTCCCCTCGCCGTGGCCGAGCCCGACCTCGAACACCGGGGTCAGCCCGAGGTGCGCCAGGATCCGGGGCTGGGTGAAGGTCCCCGCATGGGCGGCCACGAGATACCCGGTCACGTCGGGTGCGAGGGTGGCGGCGATCAAGGCCGCGGCGCCGGTCGCATAGCCGTCGATCACGACCGGGATGTTCGTCGATGCGGCCGCGAGGATCAGGCCGGCGAGCACCGCGGTGTCGGGGCCACCGAACGCGGCGAGGAGCTCGAGGCCCCCGGCGCCGGCAAGCTCTGCGCCGCGCGCGCCCGCGAGCTCGGCGACCTCATCGGAGAACCCGGTAGGCGGTGCACCGAGCGCGGCACCGAGCAGTGCCAGGGACGCGACGTCCGCGCCGACCCCGAGCGCGCCGATCGCGAGGACATCGAGCCCGCCCTCGGTCAACGAGATCGCGAGTGCGATGCCGGCCTCGAGCCCGAGCGCTGCATCGATGATCGTCATCGCGGGCTCGCGCAGGAGGTTGCGACTCGGGCCGCGTCCGAGCGAGACCGCCATCGCCGGCATCGCGGCCGCCTCCTGTGCGCCGGCATCGACGACGACGATCGGCGTCCGGCTCGCCCGGGCGACCTGGGCCAGCGCCGCACTGCCATCGGCGATCGCGTGTGCCGCGACGATCGTGGGATGCGCGGCGCCGAGCGCGATGCCCGGATCCCCGACGCCATGATCTCCGCATACGACGACGATCGTCCGCCGCTCGGAGCGAATTCGCGCGGAGTGCTGCGCACCACCGACGGTGATCGCGAGCCGCTCGAGCACCGGTGTGCCGGCGGCCGCGACGTGCAGCCGCGCGCCCTCGGCGTGTGCCGCCGATGCCGGCGTGATCGAATCGATCACGTGACGCAGCACGCGGGGATCGCTCACGGCTTGCCCCACATCGCCGCGCGCCGCTTCTGCCCGACGAGGATCATCACGAAGAACGGGCCACCGAGCACCGCGGTCACCGCGCCGGTCGGCAGCTGTGCGGGCGCCGTCACCGTGCGGGCCAGCGTGTCGCAGATCATCAGCAGCACCGCGCCGCCGAACACCGACGCCGGGATCAGCACGCGGTGATCTGGGCCGAGCACCGCGCGCAGCGCATGCGGAACGATCAACCCGACAAACCCGATCGGCCCGGCCACCGCGATCGCCGCGCCGACGAGCAGCGACGACACGATGAACACGACCGCCTGGGTGCGCGGAACCGCAACCCCGAGCGAGGCCGCGACCTCCGGTCCTGCTGCCAGCGCGTTGAGTGCGCGCGAGAACGCGATCAACACGCCGAGCCCGACCACGATCGGGATCGTCGCGTAGCCGACCGACGACAGCTGCATCGAGTCGAGCCCGCCCATCATCCAGCGCAGCATCCGGCTGACCTCCGAGAAGTCGCTCGTGTACTGGATCAGCACCGACGCCGCCGAACAGAACATCGACATCGTGACGCCGGCGAGGATCAGCGTCGCCGGAGGCAGACCGCGCCCGACGCGCGCGAGTTGCCACACGATCAGCAGCGTCGCTGTCGCGCCCAGCATCGCGGACGCTCCGACCCCCGCGCCGCCGAACTGGGCCTCGATCCCGAGCCGGATCGCGAGCACAGCCGCGAGCGACGAGCCCGACGAGATCCCGAGCGTGAACGGCTCGGCGAGCGGATTCCGCAGCAGCGCCTGCAGTGCACAGCCGGCGCCTGCGAGCGCGCCACCGACGAGCATCGCCGCGAGCACGCGCGGCATCCGGATCCAGAAGATCGTGTGAGCCTCGGTGCCCGGCGTGTAGGCGTCCATGCCGAGGAATTCGAGGTGCCGGCCACTGCGATCGAACGCGATGCCGATGTGTGGGACGAGCATCGCGAACACGATCGCGACCGTCATCGATGCGAGCACCGCGAACGCGAGCCGCGACGCGGTCAGCCGGCCGCTCGTACCGGTGATGAACCCGCTCATGCCGGCACCGCGAACCGGCCGCCCGCGGGCAGCTCGCCGACGTGAATGTCGACCCCGAACGCCTCGCGCGTCGCGATCCCGGTCAACACCTCGCCGGGCGCGCCGCGTGCCGCCAGCCGCCCACCCGCGACGAGCCACAGCGCTCCGGCGTACCGCAGCGCGAGATCGAGATCATGCGTCACGATGATCGCCGCCGCGCCGCGATCGCATTGCGCGCGCAACATCGCGAACACCGCGCGGGCGTGTGCGGGATCCAGGCCGGCCGTCGGCTCGTCGAGCAGCAGGCACTTCGCCCCCTGACACAGCGCCTGCGCGATGATCACGCGCCTCGCCTCGCCGCCGGACAGCTCGTCGAACCGCCGCGCCGCGAGCTCCATCACGTCACACGCGGTCATCGCCTCGTGCGCTGCGGCGAGGTCCGCGGCACTCGCGAGGCCGAGGCCGCGCTGCCGCGCATAGCGCCCGAGCAGGACCACCTCCTCGACGGCGAACGGAAATGCGAGCTCGTACTGCTGCGGCAGATACGCGAGGTCGCGCGCGATCACACGGCGCGCCGCCGACGCCGGATCGTGGCCCATCACGCGCACCGTTCCCGACCGCGGCGTCACCAGCCCGGCGATCGTCCGCAACAGGGTGGTCTTGCCGGCGCCGTTCGGCCCGACGATGACGATCAGCTCACCCGCCCCGACCTCTGCCGACACGCCGCGCACGACATCCCGACCGCCGAGATCGACGGTGAGATCCTGCAGCGTGAGCCACGCCATGGCCCGGCTTACCACGGCTACCCGCCGTCGATGACACGCCAGATGATAGAGTGGCTGTCGCGCATGCGTCGCCGGAACAACCGCGTAGCGATGAACCTGCCCGTGGAGGTGATCACGGGCGGTAAGAAGATCCGCGCGGTCACGCAGGACCTCTCGGCCTACGGGATGTTCATCCGGATGTCTCCGCCCTTGCCGAAGGACGCGATCGTCCAGCTCGTGCTCTCACCGAATGGGCAGCGGCTGATCACCACGGGGCAGGTGATGTACAGCCTGGAAGAGGTCGAGGCGCGGACGCTCGGCCGGTTCCCCGGGATCGGCGTGGTGTTCCGCGATCCGGTCCGGCCCGGTGACGAGCAGTTCTCCGAGGGAGTCCTCCGCTTGCTCGATAACCATGCGGCGAGCCAGCCCACGCAGGACCTGCGGATCGTCGTCGGCGACCCCGAGACCCGGCTGCTCGAGCGGCTATCGACCGCGCTCGACACCGCGGGGTTCTCCGTGGCCACCGCGACCAACGGGATGGAAGCGATCGGCGCGTGCCTGGCACGAACACCCGACGTCGTGCTGATCGAGCGCGACATGCCGGTCGTCGACGGGCTGCACGTGCTCCAGGAGCTGGGCCGGCATCCCGAGCTCGCGAGCGTGCCGGTGATGATGATGGGGACCGAGTTCGGTGATCTCGTCCGGCTTCAGGCACTGCAGCTCGGTGCGATGGACTTCATCCCCAAGCCGTTCACCGTGCTCGAGGTGATCATCCGCGCGCGGCGATGGGCGCGGACGAGCCAGCGCGACACCGAGCGCGTCGTGCTGCGCGGAACGCTCGCGGAGCTCGGCCTGCCGTCGCTACTCACGATGTTCGAGCAGGAGAAGAAGTCGGGACAGCTGTCCGTCACGCGCGATCAGTCGGTGGCGTGGATCGACTTCGTCAACGGCAAGATCGTGCGCGCGCGCTCGACGTCCCTCGATGCCGACTCGCGCGCCGTGCTGATGCACGTCCTCGACTGGGAGTTCGGTTACTTCGAGCTCGCGGCGGGCGCGGCGGCCCCGGCGAAGGCCGACCTCGAGAGCACGGTCACGCACCTGCTGATCGAGCACGCGCGGATTCGCGACGAAGCGCGGCGCTGAGTCAGAGAGAGCGGCCGAGCTGCGCGCCGACCTGGAGGCTGAACACCCGCGGATTCTCGAAGAATCCGAGCATGCCGAGCTCGACCGGTACGTCGAGGAACCAGGTCTCGGAGAGCTCGAACCGCGGGCCCGCCTCGACGAGAACGTGGACGAAGAAGTTCTCGTTGTAGCGCGCGGTCACCGGCGCGGAGTTGACCCACAGCTCGGCGCCGACGCCGACCTTGAGCGTCAGGTTTCCGGGATACAGCCAGCCGTGCACGCGCACACCGACGAACGGCAACACGTCCGAGCCGAACCCGTCGGGGCGGACCGACAGTCCCGTGCGAACGCCGATGCTGCTGCGCCGATCGATCCGGTTGTCGTAGCCGAGTGCGAGTCGCCCGCCCGAGTGATCGATCGTGCCGCGGTAGAGCGTCGTGAACGACAGCGTGCCCGACAGCGAGTGTTCCGATGGCTCGGCGTGCGCGGGCGCGGTGACGAGAAGGAGCGCGAGCGCGAGCTTCAAGGCTTGGGTCCGATGGCAGCGGCGATCATCGCGAGGGCGTATTTGATCCGTGGTGAAGGCGCGATCAACGAAGGATCGGTCAGCGCGACGACGCGGCCTTGCTTGACCGCAAGGACTCCGTCGGCGCCGCTCCACGCCGTGATCTCCTTGCGCGCGGCGAACGACAGATCGAGGATCACGTCTGGCTGGCCACGTAACACTTCCTCCATCGAGATCTTGGGATAGCGCACGCCGGACGCGGCGAGCACGTTCTCACCACCGACGATCGCAAGGAGCTCGTCGATCCAGCTCCCGGGGCCCGCGGCGACCAGGTTGCCG
>JACCQV010000273.1 GCA_013813945.1 Deltaproteobacteria bacterium
AGGTCATGGCGATCTGCTCGATGCCGGGGACCCGGGCGAGCCGGCCGACCAGCTCGACGATGCCCCTGCGGACGGTCGGCTCGCCACCGGTCAGCCGGATCTTGCGGACCCCGAGCCGCGAGAACACGGTGACCAGGCGCTCGATCTCTTCGAAGGTCAGGACGGTCGACCGCGCCGCGAAGGCGAGCTGATCCCCGAGAGCTTCGGGCATGCAGTACGAGCACCGGTAGTTGCAGCGATCCGTGACCGAGACCCTGAGATAGCGAATTCGCCGCGCAAACGCGTCGAGGAGTGGATCCGCGGGAGTCGTCGCCGGCACCACAGGTCCCGGAGACCCTGGCTGGTAGACCGGCAGATGGACCCGCGTCATGACCATCGCGGGGAGCCTACGCGATCGAGGCCTCCGCGTTACAAACTTCCTTGACAGATCGAAGGAAAACCAGCATCTATCGCCCCACGAATGATGCAAACGACGATCGAAGCACCCCCGATCGGAGGCCTTTGGGTCCTCCTGGTCCAGAACGATGGGGAGCTAGCGACCCAGGACAACGATGGTCGGGTCCCCGTGATGGCGCGTGCTGGCAACGACCAGACCTACCTGCTGGTCTTCAAGAACGTCGCGAAGGCGCGGCAGTTCGTTGCAGCCTCGGCACTCGACGGCGCCGAGCCCCGCATGGTCGTTCGCGGCAACCGCGACGACATCGTGCGGATCGCGAAGTCGGCCGGCGTGGTCGGCACGCTCGTCGACTACGACCCGACGACGCAGAAGTACGCCGCTTCCGGCGCACTCGCTTGATCAATCGCGGCTAGTAGCCGCCGGTGACGATCACTTCATCGACGTCGCCACGCTTGGCGGCGTTCGAGTTGATCGCGCGTGAGCACTTCACGCGATCGATCTGGAAGCCCTTGTAGATCGATCGAATGAACGGCGTGTCGCTGTTCGACAGCATGACCTGGCAGCCGCGCGCGACGAGCTTGCGCGCCGTCTCACCGAGCTCCTGCTGATCGTCGGGTCCGAAGCCGTCGGCGCTGTAGCTGGTGAAGCTCGCGGTCGGCGTCAGCGGATCGTACGGCGGATCGAAGTAGAGGAAGTCACCTCGGGCAGCATCCTTGACCGACGTCTGATAGTCCGCGTGACGGAGCTCCGCGTGCGCGAGCACCGCCTGCGCCGCGCGCAGCGTGTCGGGGACGCAGATCGGCGGATCGGTGTAGCGGCCCATCGGCACGTTGAAGCCGCCGGCGCGGTTGACGCGCCACAGCCCGTTGAAGCAGGTCTTGTTGAGATAGATGAACGCCGCGGCGCGCTCCGCATCACTCCATGTGGCGTGGAACTGGTTCCACTTCTCGCGCATCGCGTAGTAGTGCTTCTCGTCGTGCGCCGAGCGGTGGTGCTGCAACCGGCGGATCACCGCGCCGGCATCTGCGGCGATCGCGGTGTACAGCGCGATCAGATCAGCGTTCGCATCCGCGAGCACGGCCTTCTTCGGTGCGAGCCGGAAGAACAGCGCGGCACCCCCGACGAACGGTTCGTAGTAGCGATTGAAGCGCTCCGGCAGCCGGGCGATCAGCTCCGGCAGGAGCTTGGTCTTGCCGCCGACCCACTTGATCACCGGAGAGGCGATCGGATCGGGAAGCGACAGAGGTACAGGTGCGCGGCGAGCTCCCCGGCTCGCGGCGCTCGCAGAACGAGGAGCCATGAAAATGATCGTCGAATCTCGACGACCACTCGGGCCACTATTCGTCTGCTGACGGCGTCACTTCCAAAAGCGCTTCGATATGCGCCTGGATACCCGCCGCGTGATCAGCCGGCCTGCATCGTGTCGTACGCGTGGAACTGCATCGAGAAGGTTGCGCGACCCTCGGTGAGACTGCGCAGTCGCGTCGAGTAACCGAACATGTTGCGGAGCGCGACGTGCGCCGCGACGACGCGCTTCACACCGCGTGAGCCGACGTCCTGGACGTTGCCTTTGCGCTGGGTGAGGTCGCCAATGACCGTGCCGAGGAACTCGTCGTCGACGGTGACCTCGACGGCCATGAGTGGTTCGAGCCGCGACGGCTTCGCGGAGCCGATCGCGCGCCGGAACGCCTCGGCCGCCGCAGCGCGGGCTCCGATCTCGCCGTTCGAGCCTTCCTTGAGCACGACCTGGGTCAGCGTGACCTCGACGTCCTCGAGCGGATAGCCCTCGGGTCCACTCGACGCCGCATCCTTGAGACCCTGCATCGCCGCGTCGACGATGTGCGCGGGAACGATCGAGGAGGCGGGTAGCGCCTTCTTGAACTCCATCCCGCTTCCGCGCGGACGGCCGCGGACGTGGCACTTCGCCTCGCCATAGATCATCTGCTCGGAGCCCGTGGTCGCGAGCGACCGCTCGAACACGGCCTGGCCATCGCCCTCGCCCAGGATCGTCTCGCGATAGACGACCTGCGGCTTGCCGGCGCGTGCCTGCACGCCGTACTCGCGCTTCATCCGGTCGACGATGATCTCGAGGTGGAGCTCGCCCATGCCGCGGATCAGCGTCTGCCCCGTGTCGGGATCCTCGTGCGTGCGGAACGTGGGGTCCTCGT
>JACCQV010000276.1 GCA_013813945.1 Deltaproteobacteria bacterium
AGTACCGCACGATCCAGAACATGCGCGCACCGAAGCAGGAGGGCCAGGGGGCCGCCGAGCTCGCGCCCGAGGATCGGTTCTTCAGCTACAAGCACTACCTCGACGGCAACGGCGAGCTGATCGATCCCTTGATCATGATGATCATCGCGAAGGCGATGATCCGGAACAAGCCCGACAGCTACTGCCTGTCCTACGACCTGCGGACCACCGGCATCTCGGCCATGGTCCACGACCTGCTTTCGCTCTACGTCCAGTACGGCATCGACCCTTCCGCGCGAATCGCGTACGGCAACGACGGCTACAACGCGACGAAAAAGTCTGGCGCGATGCGCCGCGCGTTCGACAAGCTGTTCAAGAAATAGGGTCGCCCGAAACGAGAAGAGAGCCACACCTTCCGGTGCAGCCCTCGTCGTCGCTCGAACGAGAAGGGTATTACGCCTTCGCCTCGGGCTTGACGACCGCCATGATCGAGGTGATCACGCCGCCGACGACCGCGATCAGCATGAGCTTGCCAGACAGCGGCACGTCCATGATGGAACCGATCGACGACCAGATGCGGGTCTTGACGGCCGCGAGGGCAAAGCCCGCGAGCGCCGCGATGCCGTGCCACGCCTGAGCGGGCGGCTTGGCGAGACCCATCGCGCTGACGGCCGTCGGAACACCGAAGGCTGCGAGCATGAGGATCAGCTGGAACTTATCGAATTCCATGAACAGGCTGAACATCGACGGCATGCCGCCGCCCATCGGAAGGAACATCGAAACGAGTCCCATGATTCCGAACACCAAGATGACGACTTTCAGATTCTTCACTCGATCTCTCCCCGGCTGAAGTTGGACGGACAGTACACCCGTTCGTTGTGCTTGCAACGCTGGTCGCGGCAGAGGTCCGGACGCGACGACACGCCAAGGGTCGCACCTCCACCGAGAGTGCGCGTTACATCATCCTTCAATCGAGCCTCCGTCGAGTACTTTTTGCCTACGTCTGGGCGGAAAATTGCCATACGTTTAGAACCTATGGAGACCCTGACCGCCGCTGTAGCGGAGGACCTGCTCGATGGCCAACCCCTCGTCCCGGCAATCGCTGGGTCGATCCCCGAGATGAAGGCGCTACGGGATCGCTGCCTGGACGCGGGAATCCCCGCGATCGTGGGGTGCCCGCCGGGTGCCGGGAAAGGTTGAGGGACCAAGACACACCTCCTGGTCCAGGAGGAAGATCTCGGAAAGCTCGGCGACATCGTTCGTGGTGACTGGCGCGATCATCTCGAGCGCGAAGGCCTGCCGGCTGTCGCGATGAAGGCCGCGGCCGATGCAGCCGACCAGCCGTGCCCTGCATGTGGAACGGCGGCCCCGCTCGTCGAGGGCGCGTGCTCCGACTGCGGCCTGCAGCTCGAGTAGGGTATAAGTTCGCCGGCAATCCATGACCGAGCTGCCCACACAGATCGCGAGGCGGCGGACGTTCGCCATCATCGCGCACCCGGATGCGGGCAAGACGACGCTGACCGAGAAGCTGCTGCTGTTCGGCGGCGCGATCCAGCTCGCCGGCGCGGTCAAGGCGCGTGGCGATCGCCGGCGCGCGCGCAGTGACTGGATGAAGGTCGAGCGCGAGCGCGGCATCTCGGTGACGACGTCCGTGATGACGTTCGACTACGCAGACTGCACCTTCAACCTGCTCGACACCCCGGGCCACGAGGACTTCTCCGAGGACACCTACCGCACGCTGACCGCAGTCGACTCTGCGGTCATGGTGATCGACGCCGCGAAGGGCATCGAGGCGCAGACTCGCAAGCTGTTCGAGGTCTGCCGCCTGCGTAATGTCCCGATCATCACGTTCATCAACAAGATGGACCGCGAGGGCCGCGACCCGTTCGACCTGCTGGACGAGGTCGGCAAGGATCTGCAGCTCGAGGTCACGCCAGCGAGCTGGCCGATCGGGATGGGGCGCGAGTTTCGCGGCTGCTACGACCTGTTCGCCGACCAGCTCATCCTGATGGAGCGATCCAAGGGCGAGTACATGCAGGAGGGCATCAAGGTCGCGGGCCTCACCGATCCCAAGCTCGATCAGCTGCTTCCCGATACCGCGGTCGCCAAGCTGCGCGATGACGTGGCGATGGTGCGCGAGCTCTGCCCCGCGTTCGACCTCGAGTTCTATCGCGAAGGCCACCTGACCCCCGTGTTCTTCGGCAGCGCGGTCAACAACTTCGGCGTGCAGGAGCTGCTCGCGGGCGTCGCGAAGCTCGCGCCCCCGCCGCGCCCCCAGCCGGCGCGCGAGCGCAACGTCGCTCCGAGCGAGCCCAAGGTCTCGGGTTTCGTGTTCAAGATCCAGGCGAACATGGATCCGAAGCACCGCGATCGGATCGCGTTCGTACGCCTCGCGTCGGGCAGGTTCGAGCGCGGCATGAAGCTCACCGTGCCGCGCACCGGCAAGTCGCTTGGCGTGCACAACGCCATGGTGTTCCAGGCCAACGAGCGCGAGCTCGCCGAGGAAGCTTGGGCCGGCGACATCATCGGCATCCCGAACCACGGCACGCTCCGCATCGGCGACGCGCTGACCGAGGGCGAGACCATCCACTTCACCGGCATTCCGAGCTTCGCACCGGAGTTCCTGCGCCGCGTGCGGTCCGACGATCCGATGAAGGCCAAGCACCTCGGCCGTGCGCTCGAGCAGATCGCCGAGGAGGGCGCCGCGCAGGTGTTCAAGATGCTGCTCGGCTCCGATTTCATCGTCGGCGTCGTCGGTGCGCTGCAGTTCGAGGTGCTCGCCGACCGGATTCGTTCCGAGTACAACCTGCCGTGCCACTTCGAAGGCACCTCGTTCGAGGTCGCGCGCTGGGTCGACTCCGAGGACTCGAAGCTGATCAAGAAGTTCGCCGATCAGAACCGCGACAACATCGCCGAGGATCACTCGGGCGCGACCGTGTTCCTGGCGCGCAACGAGTGGCAGCTCAACCGCGCGAAGCTCGATTTCCCGGCGCTCCGGTTCCTGCAGACCCGCGAGCAGGCGCCCCTCACGCACGCCTCCGTATAACTACGCGATGCTGATGGCGTAGAAAGTTCGGTCATCTCAGCTCCCCGGAGTACCGTGGGGCGATGAAGCCTTCATTCGCTTGTCGACTCGTGTTGCTCGCGCTGCTCCCACT
>JACCQV010000299.1 GCA_013813945.1 Deltaproteobacteria bacterium
GCCCACGAGACCGTGCGCATGCACTTCGTGACGGGGATCGCCGAGACGCGCGACGGTGCGCTCGCACTGGTCGAGAAGTATCGCGATCGCAACATCTCGGATCGCGTGTTCGAGCTCGCGTGGACGCACGGGCACGTCGAGCAGCGCCGCCTCGAGTCCTCGAATGCCGAGACGCAGCTCTACGAGCGCCTCGCCAGTCACGTGCTCTATGCGACTCCCGCACTGCGGGCACCGCGCAGTCTGCTCGCACGCAATCGTGGCGCGCAGTCGGCACTGTGGGCGTACGGAATCTCCGGCGATGTGCCGATCGTCCTGGTCCGGATCTCCGATCTCGCTCACATCGAGCTCGTTCGCCACCTCGTCAAGGCGCATGCGTACTGGCGTCTCAAGGGGCTGGCATCGGATCTGGTGATCTGGAACGAGGATCCGTCGGGTTATCGGCAGGTGTTGCAGGACGCGATCATGTCGATCATCGCGGCCGCCCCGGTCACGGAGGCGAGCGTCCTCGACAAGCCAGGTGGAATCTTCCTCCGGCGCACCGAGCAGTTCGGCGAGGACGACAAGATCCTGCTCCAGACCGTCGCGCGCGTGATCCTCGACGCGACCGACGGTTCCCTCGCCGAGCAGATGGAGCGCAAGCCGCGGTCCGAGTCCCCGCTGCCCGAGGCTGTGACGCCGCGGAGTGCACCTGCGAACCCTGTCCCGTTCGAGCGTTCCGATCTGGTGGCGTTCAATGGTCACGGTGGGTTCACGAGCGACGGGCGCGAGTACGTGATCATGAGCAGCGCCAGCTCGCGGACCCCTGCGCCGTGGAGCAACGTGCTCGCGAACCCATACTTCGGGACGGTGGTCACCGAGAGTGGCGGCGGCTACACGTGGTGCGAGAACGCGCACAGCCATCGCCTCACGCCCTGGCACAACGATGCGGTCAGCGATGTCACCGGCGAAGCGCTGTACGTGCGTGACGAGGAGACCAACGAGTACTGGTCACCGACGCCGCTGCCGGCCACCGGCCCGGGCAATTACACGACCCGCCACGGGTTCGGATACAGCATCTTCGAGCACGCCTCGGGGGGCATCGCGACGTCGCTGACCACGTTTGTCGCGACCGATGCTCCGCTGAAGTTCCTCGTCCTCAAGCTCCGCAACACGTCGGGCAAGTCACGGAAGCTCTCCATCCTCAGCTACTTCGAGCTCGTGCTCGGTTCGAATCGTGCGGTCAATGCGCCGCACGTGATCGTCGAGCTCGATCTGAAGACCGCCGGCCTGCTCGCGCGTAATTCGTACAACGCCGAGCTCGCGCACCGGGTGGCGTTCCTCGATTGCAGCGAGACGGAGCGCACGTTCACGGGAGATCGGCTCGAGGTGATCGGCCGCAACGGCAGCGCTGCCCATCCCGCGTGCCTGACCAAGCCGCGGTTGTCGGGGCGCGTCGGCGCCGGCCTCGACCCGTGCCTCGCGATGCAGACGACGGTCGAGCTCGCAGACGGGGAGGAGCGGGAGATCGCATTCACGTTCGGCTCGGGCCGCGATCTCGCGGATGCCCGCCACCTCGTCGCCAGGTTTCGCGGAGTCGGCGCGGCGCGTACCGCCCTCGCGGGGGTGTGGTCGTACTGGAACAAGACGCTCGGCGCGGTCCACATCCAGACCCCCGACTCCGCGCTCAACTTCCTCGCGAACGGCTGGTTGCTCTACCAGGTGATCGCGTGCCGGATGTGGGGACGCAGCGGCTTCTATCAATCCGGCGGCGCATTCGGCTTCCGCGATCAGCTGCAAGACTCCCTCGCGCTCGTCCATGCGGAGCCGAGCTTGCTGCGCGACCAGATCTTGCTCGTCGCGTCGCGGCAGTTCCCCGAGGGAGATGTCCAGCACTGGTGGCATCCGCCGCTCGGCCGTGGCGTGCGGACCCGGATCTCCGACGACTATCTGTTCCTCCCATATGCGGTGTGTCGCTACGTCACTGCACTCGGCGACACCGGGGTGCTCGACGAGAAGCTCGCGTTCCTCGAAGGGCGGGCGGTACGGGCCGACGAGGACAGCTACTACGATCTGCCGATCCGCTCCGTCGAGCTCGCCACGGTCTACGAGCACTGCCGCCGCTCGATCAAGCACGGCCTGCGGTTCGGCGAGCACGGCTTGCCGCTGATGGGCACCGGCGACTGGAACGACGGCATGAACCTCGTCGGCGATCACGGTAAGGGCGAGAGCGTCTGGCTCGCGTTCTTCCTCTACGACGTGCTGAACAAGTTCCAGGCAGTGGCCACGAGCCGCAACGACCAACCCTTCGCGGAGCTGTGCGCGAGCGAGGCGGTGAAGCTGCGTGACAACATCGAGGCGCACGCCTGGGACGGCGAGTGGTATCGCCGCGCGTACTTCGACGACGGAACGCCTCTCGGGTCCGCGCAGAGCCCGGAGTGTCAGATCGATTCACTGCCGCAGAGCTGGGCGATGCTCTCGCACGCTGGCGATCCGGACCGCACCCGGCAGGGGCTCGCCGCCGTCAATGAGCGCCTCGTGCGCCGCGACCTCGGGCTGATCCAGCTGTTCGATCCACCGTTCTCGAACTCCGCGCTCGAGCCTGGGTACATCAAGGGTTACGTGCCCGGCGTGCGCGAGAATGGTGGGCAGTACACGCATGCCGCGGTCTGGGCCGCGATGGCATTCGCGGTCGCTGGTGATCGCGAGCGCGCGTGGGAGCTCTTCAACCTCATCAATCCGATCCATCACGGCGATAGCGCTGCTGCGATCGCGACGTACAAGGTCGAACCGTACGTGGTCGCGGCAGATATCTACACGAATCCCCAGCACGCGGGTCGCGGCGGCTGGACCTGGTACACGGGCTCAGCGGCGTGGATGTACCAGCTGATCACCGAGTCACTGCTCGGCATCCGGCTCGTCGTCGACCAGCTACACATCGAGCCACTGCTGCCTGCGAGCTGGCCGGGGTTCACGCTCCACTATCGCCACCGCGAGACCGTCTATCACATCGAGGTCAAGAACCAGGGTGGGGATGGACGGACCGTGCGCCGGGTCGTCGTGGATGGAGTGGACCAGCCTGCCAAGACCATCCCGCTGCGCGACGATCGTCGGGAGCATCGCGCGGAGATCGAGGTCGGTAGCTCGTGACAGGGCCCAGGCGATGATACGGTGCGCGCGATGTCGACGGCCTTCCTGATCGTCCTCGCGCTCGCGGCGACGTGGTGGCTGATCACGCGGATGCGGGTCACCCCGGCGCCGGTCTCGATGGTGGCGCAGCGCATCCACTTTCCGGACGGCGGTGTACGCCTGCACGACGTCGAAGGGTCGCTGGCCAAGCTCCGCAACCCCGAAGAGATCGTGATCCCGTTCGAGCACGCGATCCTGGTGATCTCCTATCCACTGACCACGTCTGCGTCGATCGCGATCAGCGCTGCGTTCGCGGTTGGTTTCACCCGGGCGGAGCTCGTGCGCGCGGCGTGCGAGGAGTACGCAAACGTCTACGAGGCCGAGGAAGCAACGGCGACGTCGAAGACCGTGCCTCTCGAGGACCGCGGCACGCTCAAGAATCGCAACAGAACAGACGGCGTGTACGGGATCTATGGGCATGATCTCGAGCATCTCGTGCTGACGGCGATGCGCTGGAACCGCGAGTCCGACGGCACCGTCAAGATCGAGCTCCACGTCGAGAGCTGATCGTGACGGAGGACGAGGCCATTGCGGCCATCCAGCGCGCCGCCCGAGGTGTCGCTCCGGCCGAGTTGTTCGCCGCGGCTCTGCTCGATGGCGTCACCGTACCGAGCACACGTACGGGATCCGCGGCGCTGGCGGAGGTCTATGCCGACGGCGATGCGTTGCTCGCGGCAGTGACCCAGGGCGAGCACGCCGCGATCGCGGCAGCGATGCGCGGCCTCGCACGGCTCGATGGTGAGGTCGTCGTCGTGCCCGCGCTCGTTTTCGTGCACGAAGGGAAGGGCGAGCTCCGGCGAGCGGCGACCTTCGCTCTCGCGCGCAGCCAGAGCTCCGCCGCGCTCGATGCCTTGCTTTCGGCTCTCGAGCCGGGCTCGACGATTCCGCGTGGCGCCCTCGATCGTTCGGTCCATCCCGACGCGACCAAGCGGGTGCGGGCCGTGCTCCTCGACACCGGCGTCACGATGTTCGCGGTGCGACCCCGACCGGATCTGGCGGACTGGAGCTCGCTCTCGAGCGACGAGCAGCAGGCGCTCCTCGCGATGCAACCGACGGGTGGGCCGACGGCCGAGCTCCAGCGAGCGCAGAATGCGATCGCCGTCCTCGGAGCGCGCGGAGATCAAGGCTCGCTCGAGCTCATCCTGCGGATCTTCGAATCGCACCCGGATGATCGGCTGCGCTTGCGGTGTGCACACGCACTCGCCGCGATCAGTGACCCGCGTGCGACGGCCGCCCTCGATCGGCGCTGGGCGGATGCCGACTCCTCGATCTCGACGATCGCCGTTCGCGCCGGCCTGCTGCGTGACGTCGCGACGGCGTGGTCGCGGTTTGCTGCACACACCACGGCCATCATGAGTCGGGTCGGAACTCACGTCGATGTCGCGATCGTGGCGACCCTGCTCTACGTGCTCCACGGCGGATTCAGTCCGCGCAGGTTCCCGCCGGATGGCGATCCACTCGTGATCGAGCCACGGTTCGTCGACTTCGCGGTTCAGGTCCGGCATGACGATGGCGTCGGCGACGCGGCGCGGATGCTGCTCGAGGAACTACCGCGAGATCAGCTGCTCGCCCTGATCGAGAAGTACCCACGGGTCGTAAAGGTCGCCGCTGCGGTTCCGGTCCCCACGCGCGCGGACTTCCTGGCGCGCTACGAGCGTGGCGAGCACGCGGCCTGGGACGAGCTGTGTACCCATGCGGACGCGATCGCGCAGCATCCCGATCTCGCGCTCGAAGCTGCCGCCGTCGCTGGAGCGCTGATGCGCCGCGTACGCAACAACGCGAACATCGTGCGCTCGACCTTGATCGCTGGTGGCGCGAAGGTCGCCAGCGAGTGCGAGCCAGCCTCAACGGGCGATCTCGCACGCCTGATCGGGGTCGTCGGGCCGCTGCCGGTCGCGCTGGATGCGTTCTGGCGCACCGTCGGCTCGATCGCGTTCGTTCCCGGCGACAGCACTCGCTACGACTACGGATCCTGTTCGCTCGAGGACGAGGGGCTCTCGCTGATCGCTCTGGACCCGCTCGAGGTCTGCGGACCCGATGTCAGCGAGATCATCCAGGACTACGAGGCACGGATCGCCGCGTCTCATCGCGAGATTGTCGGCGGGTTCTCGCTCGACTTCGCGCCCGACTTTCTTCACAAGCAAGACATCAGCGGTGGCCCGCCCTACGCGATCGAGCTGCCGCCACGGTCGCTGCGCGCTGCAGTCGATCCGGATGTGATGTTCGAGCGCCATCAGACGACGCTCGTTGGCTACCTGCGCATCGCATTCGCCTGGGGCGGGTTCCCGCTGCTGTCCGTCGCGTCGCTGCCGTTCACCGAGATCGGGTTCAACGAGCGTGCTGCGTTCCGCGGCGTCAAAGGCCCGTGGGCGGCACCGGCGGAGCGCCTGCGCGCGAAGCTGTGTCGTGATCTGCTCTCGTTCTGATCGCCCGACGCACGGGAACACGATACGGCGCTGTAACACTCCGCGGGACGAGGGTACGCTAGAAGCACCCATGCATCGCCTTGGCATCCTGTCGTTCGTCCTCGTGTTCGGATGTAGTGCTGGCGAGGAAGTCACCGGGATCTTCGGCTGAGGTACCGTCGCGCGATGGCGAAGCCGAAGAAGTCCGCGTCGAAGGGGAAGCAGGGCGCGCCCAAGAAGACGGCTGCGCCGAAGAAGAAGGCCGCGCCCAAGAAGAAGGCTGCGCCGCCGAGGAAGGCCACGCCGAAGAAGAAGGCTGTGCCGACAAAGAAGGCTGCGCCGGCGAAGAAGGCTGCGCCGAGCACGGCCGCGCCCACGAACGCCCTGACGCCAGAGGCCGCCGAGCAGGATGCCTCCCCTCCAGATCATGCGGAGCCCTATGTCGCGCCGACGCGCATCATGGAGCCGCCTGCCGCTCCGCGGCCTGAGCGGCCCGTGCAGATCTCGGAGGCAGCGCCGCGGGTCGCGCTGCCCTCGGCAGGTAGCCCGACCGGTGCGGCCGCGCTCGCGGGCACCGCGCTGACCTGGCGCGATGCACTCCGCGCGGCCGTCCCGACGAGCGGCCCGGACTTCGCGACCTACCTGCGCTCGCTCGGCTCGGAGAGTCCGTGGGTGTACGCGGACACGCCGGAGCTTGTCGGGCTCGAGCGCTGGGGTCGTGAGCTCGCGCAGCGCGATCGGATCGCAGGCATCGGTGCACTCGTCGCGGCAGCGCATCACGGCTTCTCGATCGCGGCGGAGCGCGGGGGCGTGCTGCTCGAAGGCATGGGGTTCAAGGGCAGCGAGGACGATCCGATCCTCGATGGTGCGGCCGTCGAGGTTCAGATCGCCCGTGCACGTGCATGGCTCGACGACCCGGGCTCGGTTACCGAGGAGAAGGTCGACGAGGCGTTCGACCGCACCCGCCAGCTCAACGTCTGGGATGATGACCTGCGTCCCCCCGAGGACAGCACGTTCTACTGGTACCTCGACGTCGGTCAGTGCTGCTGCGCCGCGATCCTCGACGTCGGCAGTGATCCGAACGGTGCGACGTACTACGAGTGGCCGACGCCGATCTGCGTGGGCCGCGGGCTCGTGATCGCCGCGCGCGGCTTGCGCGGTCCGCACCACGGCGTCGCTGCGGTCGTCAACGGAATCGGCAAGGCGATGGCAACCTGATCACACGCTCACTTCAGGACGTCGATCCTCGTCAGTGAGCGGAGATCGCCCGCGTCCTGGAAGCCATCGCCTTGCTTCTTGTACAGGCGGAACCGCAGGGAGCCCTGACGGTTGAGCTTGATGAACGGAATCGTGCTGGCGTCGACATCCTTCTTCTCGATCGGCAGCGTCGTCCCACCGGCGTCGTACAGCATGATCTTCTCGTAGGACGTCACGCCTGCGGCCGTGAGGATCGTGTCGAGTCGCCAACCCTTGGCGTCGCCGCCGCCGCCGGGCATCGGCTCGCGCGGCAGTCCGAGCAACAGCTCGCCCGTCAGCTTCTTCTCGCCGGCCGCTGTCTTGACGACGAGCTCGACCTTCGCGGGATCGATGACCTCACCGCCCCCGTGATCGTTGCCTCCGCGCATGCCGCTCGCGTCGAGCTTGACGCGGAGCTCGGTGATCGCGTCCTCGCGCACCGCCGGCTTGCCGCGCTTGCCGAGCTCGACCGGATCGAACAGGCCGAAGTTGATCGTTCCGCCTTCACCTGGAAACAGCGCGGGCACGTAGTCGCGGTAGGTCTCGAACGGCTTCGCCAGCTCCGAGGTCTTTGCGCCCTTCGTCGCGATTGCCTGCCACTTGCCGAGCCGGCGTGCGCCCTCCGGGAGGAGCGAGTCGAGGCGCGGCCAGTCCTTGACGGCGGCGATGTTCACCGTTGCGACCGCTGCATCGTCGACGAACAGCTGGACGCCGCTGCTCGCGGGCAGTCCCTGCGATCCCACGGGTGGCGTGGCCGGTGCCGGCGGAAGCGGCGCTTCCTCGTCCTTCTTGCCGCCACATCCAGCAAGAGCAAGCGCGATGACAACAGCGTGCGTGCGCATCGCCGGCGATCGTAGCACGCCGCGATCAGGACTTCGGGCGGGCCCGGGCGTTCCACACGCGGAGCGACAGCACGAGGCCGACGAGCGCGATCGGAATCATCGCGTACGGCCAGATCATCCAGTTGTCGATGATCTCGCCCGCCGGGTTCGGGCGGGTCGTGGTGTCGGCACAGATGATCACCTTCTCGGGCAGGTACGCGCCGTAGATGAACGACTGCGCCATCGATCCGGCATAGACGAACCCGTCGATGATGCCGACCGCCGTGCCCGTGTTCTTGCGCCCGCCGAAGTCGGCGCTCGCGGTGCCCGACAGCATGCCGTGGACGCCGATGATCGCCATCGACATGAACGCGAGCAGCAACGGAACCGGACCGGGCGACGACAGCAGCAGCAAGGGGATGATCACGATCGCGCCGGCGAGCATGATCGCGTAGAGCACCGCGGCGACCGGGCCGCGCCGCGACTGGAATAGGTGGTCGGAGATCGTGCCCGCGAACATGCCGCCGGTGATGCCGGCGATGCACAGCACGACGCCCCAGTTTTCGATCACGAACGAACCGCCCTCCCCGACGGCTTTGCTGAAGCCGCGGCCCCACTGCATGATCGCCTGGCGCAGGAAACCCGAGCACAGCTCGATCAACGCGATCGTCAGGATGATCGGATTCGACAGCAGGCGCACGATCACCTTGGGCGCCGATTCCTTGGTGCCGTCGTCGGGTGTGCTCGCGTCGCCGAGATCGAAGTCTGTCAACCCCGCCTTCGATGGCGAGTCGCGCACGAACAGGAAGCAGAGGACGAAGAACACGACCAGGATCCCGGCCGGGATGAGGAACAGCCACTCGAGCTGTTTCGGCAGCGCATCGGTGATCATCTTGCCGCCGTCGTAGGCGAAGAACACCCCGAGCGAGATCAGGATCCCGAAGATGCCGCCAAACGTCCCACGCTCGCGAAGGTGGAACCACGAGCCGTTGACCTTGACGATCGAGACGGCGCCGAAGCTCTGGAAGTACATGTTCGCGCAGTAGAGGACGAGCATCGTGTGGAACGGCGTTCCGAACAGCGCGCTCTTCGTGTAGATCGCGTAGCCCATCAGCGCGTTCGTCACCAGCGCCCCACCGGCGGCGAGGAGGATCGTCGTCCGCCCGCCCCACCGATCCGTCAGCGGGCCATTGATGAGGAACGCGACCCCGTAGGTCGCAGAGCCCCAGCCAAAGATCGTCCCGAACTCGGAGTTGGTGATGCCGCCGACGTCCATGTACTGGTTGAGGTTGTACCGGGCCATGTACAGGAACGAGTACGTC
>JACCQV010000307.1 GCA_013813945.1 Deltaproteobacteria bacterium
CGCGCGGGGTGCAGACAGCACGCGTACGACGTCGCCGGCGAGGACGCGCTTGATGAGCTGCGGATCGACGGCAGCAACCGACAGCCGCGCGCCGCTCTTGATCACCGTCAGCGTGCCGATCGCGAACCGATCGCGCAGGACGTTGCCGGTGCGCGGATCCTTGGCGACGACCTCGTGGAGCAGCTCGAGCTCGCTGCCCGCACCGACGCCGTCGAGCGCGCCGAGGTCGATGTAGACCTCCGCACCGTCGACAGCGAGGACCATGGGGTCGGCGGCCGCGACCGATGTCGCGAGGAAGAAGCTGGCGAGAAAACACAGCGCGCGCATCAGAACTCCACGCTGGCGTTGGCGCCGCCGGTGAATCCAGCGACGGACTGGTTGCGTGCTGCATAGCCGACGCGTGCACCGAGACGGACGCCGTTGGGCAGTGCGTGCGCGATGTCGTAGTAGAGGCGGACGCCGGCATCGCGACTCTCGTCCGGGATGTTCGTGATCTCGACACTCGCGGCCATCGGCAGACCCGGCACCGTGCCCCAGCCGAGGCGGAAGAAGCCGTTGGTGCCGACGTCGGCGAGGTACTCGATGCCGACCGCGATGTGACTGCCTTCGCGAACGCCGAGCCGGACCTCTTCGCGAACGCCAGGCTGGAATCCACCCTGGGTCGCCATCACCGAGACGCGGGTGTCGAGGCGAAAGCCCTCGACCGGAGCGAGGCCGAGCTCGAACCAGCCAGCGACCTTGAAGCCAGCCCCATTGTCGACGTGACAGGGCGGCGGATCCGTCGGATCGGTGCACTCGGACGCAGCAGCCGAATCATTTGGACCGATCAGGCGCGTGTACCCGACCCGCAGCTCTTCGAGTGGATAGGCCCAGAGCCGATACGCAAACGCGGCATCGATCCGGTAGTAGCTATCGTCGAAGCGCTCGCCACCGACCATACGGTGTCCGTAGTCCACGTACTCGAACGACGTCTGGATCTGCGAGCGCCGTGCCTTGGAGCGGATGATGTCCCGCGCCCGGCGTTCCGTCGATGCGGTCGCGACGACCGGCATCATGTGCGGCCATGTCTCGCTCGCGAACACGGGCGTTCCTCCGGCTGCGATGAAGTAGTCGATTCCCGGCGAGACGACCGCATCGGGCGGCACCACCGCGACCCACTGCTGCTCGCCGCGGCGCACGAGCTCGAGCGTCTGGAACGTGCCCGCTCCACCGGTGACTCGATAGTGCAGGGTCAACGTCGGCGTCGCGGGCGCAGCCTCGGCGACGAGCTCGAGCGGGGTTCCCGCGACCACATCGGCCGGTGGGACGTGCACCACCGTCGCGGCGGACGCGGTCCCGATCATCATTGTTGCCGCGACGATTGCCGCGCGCATCACCATGTTCGCGCTCACCAGTACACCCCCAGTCCACCGCCGCCGCCGAGGCCACCGTGGTCGACGCTGCGGCCCTGCCACGATCCGCGGAGGATCACCGAGACGTTGCGGAACCCGATCCACTCGAGCTCGGTGCCGAGCTTGACGCCGATGTCCCCCTGGTTGGGCTGGTTCGTCGCACCGACCGAGACGCCGATCAGGAGGTTCTGCGCGGGCCGTGCGCCGAACCGGATGTCGGTCAGCGTTCCGACCTGCTCGATCGTGCGAGCCGCGATCTGGAGATTGGTGGCGTCACGGCCGCCGATCCGGAACCGGCCCTCGACACCCATGCCGAAGCCCTCCTTCCCGACGCCTGCGATCACCTTGCCACCGAGCGACAGCGGAACGCGCTCCACCTTGCCGCCGAGCTCGAGGTCCGCATAGCCGAAGTGGAAACCGGATCGTGGGAACGGATTGCCTTCGCTCCACGTCTGGTCGGCGAAGCCACCGGCGCCCGCGTACACGCCATATCCGACGCCGATACTCTGCACCGCGCTCGCGAGGCGGTACGTGAAGTCGACGTTGGCGGTGGTCATCCGATCGGTGTGATCGCCCGGGCGGCGATCGAAGGTCGCGAAGTCGAGGTAGTCGATCGCGAGCTTGACGCTCGACTTGCCCGGCGCCGCGCCGAACTGATCGATCAACGGCGGCCTCGCGACCTCGATCCGGATCGGCTGGGTCGGCGATCCGATCGCCAGCCCGGAGCGCCCGGCGGGTGTCGAGACCTCGACGAAGTAGTCGAAGCCCGGCGTCGTGATCGCCTCGCCGGGGATGATGCCGCGAAGATAGATCTCGTGTTCGCGAACCAGCAGCAGGCGGCGATACGTGCGCGCGTCCCGCGGACGGTAGTGGAGGAACGCGCTCGCGACGCGCTCGGGATTGTCGAGGACGAAGACCAGCGGCAGCGGCGCTCCGGCGTATGCCGCTGCACGCGCAGAGTGGCGCACGGTCCCGACGTCCTCGTTGCTCGCGCCCGCGGCGGCCGGCCGCTGCTGATCGCGCAGACCTCGCAGCGTGTCGAGGTCACGCCGGATCGCCTCGGTGTACCTGGACTCACCGTGCGTCGAGAGGTACCGCTCCCAGCCCGCGATGCGCGCCTCCAGGGTCGCACCCGTATGCGCCGCGAAGATGCCGAGGATCTCGACCGCCTCGCGATCCACCGGAGGGCCCGCGGGCGCTGGCGGTGCCGGGGCTTCGGGTGCCGGCGCGGTCGTGGTCGGTGCGCGAACGTCGGGACGTTCGATCAACGACTCGACGAAGTCTCCGACCTTGACGTCGTCGATGAGCTCGCCGATCACGGCGCGCGACAGTCCGGCGCCTGCTTGCGTGACCGTCGCCGAGCCGACCGGCACCCAGTCCTCCACGGGCGCGCGTGTCACCGGGTGGCGCAGCCGGATCGTCCGCTTGAGCCGGATCGCGGCTCCGTCGACCACGCCCTGCTTGGTGCCGAGGCTGACGTAGATCTCCTGGTGCTCGACCTTCACGACCGAGCCCTTCACGATCTCGTCGTCGGCTCGCGCGGTACCGGCGCGCAGCACACCGACGACGGCAACGACGGCGAGGAGCCCCGCGCGCCTCATGGGACCTCCGTCCAGAACTCAGACCACTCATCAGCGTCGGGTGCCGGGGTGCGCGGTGCAGGCGCGCTCGGTGTGGTCGCCGGCGGCGGTGTGGTCGTGGCCGGCGGCGGATTCGCAGCGAGCGGTGGAGTTGCCACGCGCGGAGCCGCGGCCGGGGATGGCTTGACGACCCGGCGTGCCGGCAGATCGGATGGCTGCGCATACGGATCGTCGAAGCGCGTGGGCCGGGGCCTACGTGCGACTTCCTCGTCGGGGTCGCGCATGGCGGGCGAGTAGAGAGCGAAGTCCTCGCGACAGCGGTTGACCACACCGTTGCCGCGCGTCGCCGAGGCGACGAACGCTGCGGCGCTCAGCGCGCTCACGGCAGCGGCTTCGGACACATCGGCTTCGAGCGCACCGATCGCGATGGTCGCGAGCACCGCGCCGGCGACCCAGTCGAGCGCGACGAGTCCCTTGCCCGTATCGCAGCGGGGCGCGACGTTCGAAGCACGCTGCGGGTCAGGCCCCGACAGCGCGAGCGAGCAGGCGCTGGTCATGACGACCAGGACCGCAACCATCAACCTCCGTAGACGGTGCTCCACGAACCCAGGAGACGGCCAATCCAGGGCAGCGGTCACGCGGTCAGAGCGAAAAACAATGGCAGGGTTCGCCCTTGCCGCTCGCTTCCGAGATCTCAGCCGGAAACGTTAGGCACTCCGGGGCAGAGACCGGAACGAGATCACGCGTTGTTCACGCGGATTCGTGCAACGCGGGATCTCGTCCGGACGTCGGCGGCGGCAGCGTTCCGACCTCGACGACTCCCAGTCGTGCAACGAGCGCATGCTCGCCGCGCGGATCGTCGCTGCCCCACACGCCGAGTGCGCGAGCGACCTCCGACGGCTTCGCGGATCCATCTGCGGTCGCACGGATGCGGACGCGGAGCAGCGGACCGTTCGCCCAGTCGAGCGCTGCAGCAAGCCTCAGCGCCGCGTCGCCGTCGATGACCGAGACATCGAGGACGAGCCCACGAACGTCGATCATCTTCTCCCCACGCGCGATCTTCGCCTCGGGCCTGGCCATCAGAGCCGCCGCGAGTCGCGACAACCGCGCCGCATCGTGCGCGATCCCATCGGCAGCGGGCCGGATCACGACATCGACCGCATCGATCAGCTTGCCGAGCCCGAGGTGGGGCTTGACGCCGTCGCGGGTCACCGATGGATGGCCATTGAGACGCACGATCGAGCAGCTCTCGATCTCGATACCCGGCGGGCACACGGCGGCGAGTCGATCGCGAACCTCGTCGGCCGGCAGCTCGACTCGCGTGCTGTCATCGACGACATCCCAGGTCTTGACGCCAGGGACCACGTGCTCGAGATCGACATCCATCAGCTCACCGAGTGACGGGATACCGAGGCCAAGCGCGGGACCGAAGCTGATCCGTGGCTTGGGAGAGAACCCGCGCGACACCGCGAGCGGAAGGTCCGCGCGCCGGAAGCTGCGCGACAGCAGGCGCACGAGATCGAGGTGACCGAGGAATGCGGCACGCCCGATCTTCGCGAACCGGATCCGGTACGAGGTGAACGCGAGCCCGGCATTGTGGTGACCGGCGAGCCGCACCCGCTCGGCACGCTCGGTCTCGCGATCCTTGGTACGCCCGACCTCGGCGGGGCTTCCGCCACCGCGCTCGGAGACGTCGATGAGCTCGCCGTCAACGATCGCGTCGACGACCTCGATGGCACGGACCGAGCGCTCGGTTGCGCCGAGCGTGCGCAGCGCGACCAGCCGCTCATCGCGCATCTTCGTCAGATCGCACGCGACGCCGCAGTCGTAACAGACGAGCTTGCGTCGATCGGGCTCGGCCTCCGCGAGGTTCGTGTGGTGGATCAACATGCCGGCGACCTTGCCGCACGGCGGCGACGCCCTGCCCTTGAGCGCCTTGCGGTACTCGGACAGCAGGAAGCCATCCTCGAGTCCGACGTCGATGTGATCCCACGGCAGGCGCGCCGTCACCGGACGCGTGCCGAGGTATGCGGGGACATCGACGTTGCTCGCCGCGAGTGCAGCGGTCCAGCGCTCGATCTCGAAGATCTCGTCCCAGCCGTCGAACCGCGCACCGGCGCGCCACACAGCCTCGATCACATCGGCAATCCGGCGATCGCCGCGCGCGAGGATGCCCTCGATGAACGAGATGCCCGAGTGGTGGTGCTTGAGGCGCAGGCTCTTGTCGCGCGCTGCGGTGTGGCGAAGGATCTGCTGCTTGCGCTTGATCTCGGGCTCGGGATCCTGCGCGCACCACTGCAGCGGCGTGTGCGGCTTGGGCACGTGCGAGCTCACGCTGACCGTGACCTCCGCGCGATGGCCGGCAAGCTCGCGACCGACGCGCAGCATGCGCTGGCCGGTCTCGACGATGCCGCGGACGTCATCGTCCTCCTCGGTCGGCAGGCCGATCATGAAGTACAGCTTGAGGCGGTGCCAGCCGCGCGAGAACACGCGACGCGAGCTCTCCTCGATGTGCGCCTCGGTGACGTTCTTGTTGACGACGTCGCGCATCCTCTGCGTGCCGGCCTCGGGTGCGAACGTCAACCCGCTGATCCGCGTCAGCGCGAGCTCGTCGAGCAAGTCCTCGTTGAGCCCGTACGCGCGCAGCGACGCGACCGACATCGACACGCCGCGCTTGCGCAGCTCGGCCGCGAGGCTCTTGACCAGCGGCGTGATGCTCGAGAAATCCGCGGTCGACAGGCAGGTCAGCCCGGACTCCTCGTAGCCCGCCTTCTCGACGCCGCCGATCAACGAATCGGCGATCGACTGCGGCGAGCGCTCGCGCACCGGCCGGTAGATCATGCCTGCCTGGCAGAACCGGCAGCCCTCCGTGCAGCCGCGTGCGATCTCGACGGATGCGCGCTCGAACACCGCCTCGGCGTACGGCACCGGCGTGTCGCTCGGGAACGGATACGCGTCGAGGTTCTCGATCATCGCGCGGCTGACGCGTGCCGGCACGCGCGGATCGAGCGGAGCGCCAACGACGACCATCCCGGTCGCCTCGTCGATCTCGGTCGCGTAC
>JACCQV010000311.1 GCA_013813945.1 Deltaproteobacteria bacterium
GTGCACGATCGATCGCACGGCGCGCAAGGGCCAGGACGCGAGCGATCACGCACCCGTGGTCGCGACGTTCGCAGACGTCTAGATCCGCGGCGCGGCCGGCGCGAGCTCGGCGCTCTCGCGTAGCTTCGCGGGGACCGAAAACGCCATCTGTGGCTGAGCCGGGGTGTCCTCGATCACGACCGGCTTCTCCGCGCGACGCGCCAGCTCGCGATACGCGACGTACCAGCGGTTGAGCGCAGTCCCCGTCGATGCGATCGCGCAGATGAGGAGCACGCCGCCGAGAATCGGCACCACGGCGCCGAAGGTCTCGGGGTTCGCGCCGTACCATGCAGCCGCCAGCGTACCGGCCGAGATGAGCACCACGCGCTCCGCGCGCTGCATCATGCCGCCGCGCAGATCGAGACCGAGACTCTCCGCTCGCGCGCGGGTGTAGCTGACCATCTGCGAGGCGCCGAGCGCGCCGAGCGCCGCGAACATCCACGGCGAGTCCTTGAGGAACCAGATGTAGCCGCCGAGCGCGAGCAGCTCGCCCCAGCGATCGGAGACGGAGTCGAACAGCGCACCCGCGGCGGTCTGCTGACCGTTGAGGCGAGCGAGCCGGCCATCGAGCACATCGAGGATGCCTGCGACCGCGAACATCCAGCAAGCCCCGGTGAGATGACCCGTCGCAGCGGCGACACCGGTCAACGCGCAGAGCAGCAGCGAGACTGCAGTGATCGCGTTGGCCGAGACGCGGCCGACGAGCAGGCGCTCGATCGGGCTCATCATCCACACGAGGAAGCTGCCGAGGAACAGTCCGAACAGCTCGTTGTGCTTGACGCCGCGCAGCCGCGGCTGGCGCCCGGTGACCGTGAGCACCGTGAACGCGATGAGCCCAATCACGAAGACCGCGAGGAGAACTAAGGCCGGCGCTAGGAGGTAAAACCGTTCCACAGGGTCCTTCGTTGGACGGCAGCCAGCTGCCAAAAATCAGTTATCACGGCCTGATCGCGACGTCCAAGCTCAAACCTTGGCATCGATCCCCCAACCTGTCGATAACTCAGCGATGGAGTATGGTTTCGAAACGTGAACAGTCTGTCCAAGGCGCTCGCGACCGTGTTCGGTGCTGGTTACTCACCGATCGCACCCGGCACCTGCGGCACGATTGTGACGATCCCGCTCGCCTGGGCGTTGGCGCCCTTGGTCCTGTGGCAGTACCTGCTCGTCGTCGGTGGGGTCACGGCGCTCGGTATCTGGGCCGCGCATCGCGCCGACATCGCATGGGGCTCGCACGATAGCGGCCGCATCGTGATCGACGAGGTCGCCGGCTATCTGGTGACCATGACCTTCGTCTCACGTACGAGCGCGGCCGCCCTCGGGATCGGCTTCATCCTGTTCCGCGCGCTCGACATCATCAAGCCATGGCCGGTGCGCTGGCTCGACCAGAACCTGCCCGGCGGCTGGGGTGTCGTGCTCGATGACGTGGCCGCCGGCATCATGGGTGCGGTGATCATGGTCGCCCTCCAGCATTTCGGCGCTCTGGCCTGGGTCGAGCAGACTATAGTGCCGTGATGCGCAGAGCGGCCGGTGCTTTCGTCTTGTGCGTGCTCGCACCGGCAATCGCATTCGCCAACGGTCGGCCTCCCGCAACCACCGGCGTGTTCATGCGCCCCGGCGATGATCAGGCGCTCTACGTCCGGGTGACCTTCGGTCTGCTCGTCAGCCACGATGCCGGTTGTACGTTTCGCTGGGTCTGCGAGAAGTCGATCGGATACGGCGGCGAGTTCGATCCGAAGTACGCGATCGCAACTGACGGAACGATCTTCGCGACCACGTTCACCGGTCTGCGCGTCAGCCGCGATGGCGGATGCACCTGGACCACCGCGACCTCCCAGCTGCCCGCAGCTGATCCTGGACGGATCGCCGATCGCTGGATCGACGCGATCGACATCGCGCCGACCGGCGATGTCTGGGTCGCAACGGCCGAGAGCGCCGGCGCAAACGATGTCTATCGCTCGACCGACAACGGGGTGACGTTCACGCCGCGCGGTCTGCCCTCCGCGACGATCTGGTGGAAGAGCATCAAGGTTGCCAAGAGCGATCCGCAGCGGGTCTACGCAACCGGCTATCAGGTCGCACCCACGGCCCGCGCGTTCCTCGAGCGCACGGACACGGCGGGTGCCTCGTGGACCGAGAAGCCACTCCCCGCGACGGTGCTGTATGGCAGCACGCCGCTCGTCCATGTCAGCGCGGTCGATCCAGCCAACCCCGATCACCTCTTCCTGACCTCGATCGAGGCGAACCCGCCCCGCGGCGATCGCCTGTATCGCTCGACCGACGGCGGCACCACGTTCACCGAGGTGCTCGCGACCACCGATCCGATCCGTGACGTCGTGTTCCGCACGGGCGGCACGGTGCTGGCGGCGACGATGGCGAGTGGAACGTTCGAGTCCAGGGCGGGAGGCGGAGGTCCGTTCGTGAAGCTCGGTGAGACGCGGCCGAACGGCCCGGACCTCGCGCCTCCGCAGCTCGGCTGCCTCGCGCAGCGTCCGAATGGAGAGCTCGTCGGCTGCGGCGCGAACTGGCATCCCGACTACATGGCGGTCGGCCGCACGAACAATCCGGTGACCTGGCAGAAGCTGTTCCGGTTCGTCGAGCTCTCCGGTCCCTTGCAGTGCGCACCCGGCACGACGACGCACACCGACTGCGAGCCGCAGTGGCCCGCGCTCGCGCAGCAGTTCGGTGTCACAGGTCCCCCAGCAGTGTGCGGCGGTTCGGTCGATGCGCCGCCCGCGATCGATGGTCCGCCGAACAAGGGCGAGACCGGGTGCTGTGATGCCGGGGCTCCCGGCAGCGGAGCGTCGCTGCTGGGTCTCGGTGTGTTCGTCGCCGGCCGACGCCGGCGCCGTCGCTAGAGCTGCAGGCAGTTGATCCGGTGATCGAACACGCACGGAAAGGACAGTGAGTCGCGGCGCTCCTCCGCATGGGTCGCGATCGGGTTGCCGACCGCACCTTCGCCGGCGGTCGACGTCCAGTCCGCGCAGTTCTCGGTCACGCTCCCCACCCACAGCCTGTCCACGAAGACCACGCCCGACGCAGTCCGGTTGAGGAAGGTGCTGAGATAGGGCGGCGACGTGGGACTGAGAAGATCAGCAGCCGTCGGCGCGAGTCGAGGCCCGTCTACCCGGCGCCATGGGTCGCCCGCTGGAGCGAACCGTGAGTCGGGCCCGCCTGCCGACGATCCCAGCCAGGCGCGATACGTCCCGGGCAGCTGCGCTGCGGCAGCGTCGAGGTTGCACAGGGCATCCGCGCCTGCGAGTCCCATGCTCGCCGTGAAGACGGAGTCACTGACAAACGCGATCCGACCGTTCTCGACCACCGGCGCGACATCCACCGTGCGACCGCGCTCCACGCAGCTCACATGATTCTGCTGGGCGCAGAAGCCGTTGCTGGGCACGTACCAGAACAGCCCGCGATGAACGGCCGTGACGATGAGGCTTGGCCCGCGGTGCTGTCGGTGAACCCCAGGCAGTTCCCACCGTTTCGTCCGAGCATGACCAACCCCGTCTCGATCATGCTCGCGTGCTCGTCGACCTGCAGGGGATACAGCGTTGCGCCATCGCGAAAGTCCTCCGGCACGCGCGCGATCGGACGGCCGAGAAGATCGACCCAGCCCCGAGATCCATGGAGCAGGCCGCTGCGTAGCTCCTGCGTACCGTCGAACAGCAGCGCGACGAACTCGCCTGTCAGTCC
>JACCQV010000313.1 GCA_013813945.1 Deltaproteobacteria bacterium
ACGATCTTCCACGCTTCCCCGAGCTCGAGGACCCCCTTCTCCTCCTTGAGGTTGCCGACATAGAGGGCGATCGGACCGGCAGGGAGCGAGAGCTCGGCGCGCGCCGCCTCGCGATCACGCGGATGAAACAGCTCCGCGTCGACGCCGTTCATCACGAGCGCCACGCGATCTCGCGGCACACCGAGCGAGACGACCTCATCCGCGAGGGCACGGCTGACCGCGACCACGCGAGCCGCGCGCGGCAACGACCACGCGATCATGCGACGCGGGCCCGGCTCCTTCGCATTGAGGTTGATATCGGATCCGTGGATCTTGACCACGGCCGGCACACCGAGGAGCTTGCCCGCGATCACCGCGGCGAAACCGTCCGGATACGCCCACGAACCGAGCACGACGTCGACCTTGCCGCGATACCGCGCGAGCAGCGGTGCGATCGACATCGCATACAGCGGTCCCCACGTCGCCTGCGCAAGCCGCGGCACGAAGAGCGTGCGTGGATGCGTGACGTCCATACCCTCGATCGATTCGCGGAACGGAACGCGCGCGAGGCGCCCGGCCGTCGACCATTTGCCGAGCAGGCCCGCCCCGGGGAACCACGGGATCGTGCCCATCACGTGGAGCTCGCACCGCCGCGACAGTGCCGAAAATTGTTGCCGATTGAACGGTGCCGAGAGTGGCTCCGCCGCGTTCGGGAAGATCTTCGTGATCGCGAGGACGCGAAGCACAGGGCTAGAGGTTGAAGACCTTGTCCATGCGCAGCAGCTTGAAGATCGCGAGCGGCTGGTCGCGCGCTCCGATGATCTGGATCGCGCCTCCCGTCGATCGTACGCCCTTGTACAGCTTGACCAGCGCCGCGACCCCGGAACTATCGATCAGATCGAGCCCTGATAGATCGCAGACGACCTTGGTCGGCTTCGCGGCGATGATCCGGTCGATCTCCTCGGCGAGCGCGGGCGCGGTGTTGATGTCGAGCGAGCCGCGAACTTTCAAATTCGACTCGGTTCCGATGTTCTCGATGTCGTATGGAGTGGCCATCAACTTCTCCCGCTGGTCCCGACGGCGACCTGCTTCGCCGGCAATCGTTTTCTCAGCCGCCACAGGTTCGGCGGACCGGGCTCGTATGTCACCTCGTCGAGCATCGTCTTTGCGATATGGATGCCCATACCGCCCTCCGGCAGCGTCGACTCATCGAGCTCGGTGGGCAGCGGCGCCACTCCCTCGAGGTCGAACGCCTGGCCGTGATCCTTGATCTCGATCGTCAGCTCGCGCTCTGCGACGGTGATCGAGATGTCGATCAGGCCGCCATCCTTGCGCTTGTACGCGTGGATCGCGACGTTGTTGAAGATCTCCATGAACGCCGACACGACCGCCAGATCGAACGGGTCGCGCACATCGTGGTCGAGGAGATCCGTGGGATCGCGCTGGACCGAACCCGACACCAGCCGCGCAGCCTCTGCGACGACACGCACCGCAATGTTGCGGTAGCGCAGCGTGCCGGGCACGGTGAGCTGGATGGAGGCTGCCATTCCGCCGAGGATAGCCATTTCCACGCACCGCGGAAGTGTTCGTTGGTGAAGCATTGACGGTTGGCCCGTAAGACTTCCGCTAGACGGTCGTGCTCGGTGCGCTGTGTGCACTACGGTGAGATCGTGTTGCGCAGCGTCCGTCTTGCAAAGCGTGCGATCGATGTCGCCGGGGCTGCCGTTGGCCTCATCCTCACCGCGCCGCTCATGCCGCTGATCGCGGCGGCCATCTACATCGACTCACCGGGACCGGTCTTCTTCCGGCAGCGCCGCGCCGGCAGCCTCAAATCGATCACGACGAAGAACGGACTCAAGGAGCTCACGTTCGACGAGTTCGAGATGCACAAATTCCGCACGATGATCACGGACGCCGAGCGGAAGACCGGCGTGATCGTCGCCGGCGCCGACGATCCGCGCATCACGCGGGTCGGCAAGTTCCTCCGGAAGTCGCGGCTCGACGAGCTGCCACAGTTCTGGGACGTGCTCCGCGGCAAGATGAGCCTCGTCGGTCCACGCCCGGAACGGCCCGAGCTCCTCCAGAACCTGTCCTACGCGATCCCGCTGTTCGAGGAGCGCATGCGCGACGTGAAGCCCGGAATCACCGGCCTCGCGCAGATCTCGCTCGGCTACACCGGCTCGATTCCCGAGGGCAGCGAGATCGCCAAGCTCGCCGCGACGCTGCAGAACCCGTGGCAGCTCGAGGAGACCAAGGGCTCGCTCGCAGACGACATGCGGATCAAGCTGCTCTACGACCTCGCATACACCGCATCCCTCGAGCGCTTCGATACGTTCCTCCGCACCGAGCTCGGCATCATCTTCAAGACGCCGCTCGTGATGCTCAAGATGACCCAGGGCCGCTAGCCCAGGTCGGCCGGTGGTAGCGTCGGCCATGCCGAAGCAGACGCTCGTCACCGGCGGCACGGGCATGGTCGGCCACTTCATCGTGCAGTCGCTCCTCCGCCGCGGCCATCGCGTGCGCGCGCTCGTCCGCTCGCTCGACAAGGGCCGCCGCCTGCTGCCCGACTGCGAGCTCGTCGAAGGTGACGTGACGGCACCGGCTTCCCTCGACCCTGCGGTCGCCGGCTGTGAGTGGGTGTTCCATGCAGCCGGATTCCCCGAGCAATGGATGAAGGACCACCGGACCTTCGAGCGCATCAACGCCGACGGCACTGCCAACATGGTCGCCGCGTCGCGCGCTGCCGGCGTCGCGCGCTTCATGTTCACGAGCACGATCGACGTCTTCACCTGGCGACCCGGCGCCGACTACGACGAATCCGAGCTCGATCCCGATCCGAAGAACACCCACTACGAGCGCTCGAAGCAGCGCGCCGATCGAATCGTCGCCGAGGCCGTCGCCTCGGGCATGGATGCGGTGTTCCTCCATCCCTCTGCTGTCTATGGACCCGCGCCCTCCGACTCACCGGGCGTCAACGAGCTGATCGTTCGGCTGTGGAACAACAAGGTCCCCGGACTCCTGCCGGGCGGCTTCCCCGTCGTGTTCGCCCCCGACGCCGGCGAGGGCCACGTCCTCGCTGCCGAGCGCGCTCAGCCCGGTGCCCGCTTCATCCTCAGCGAGCGCTACCACTCGCTCACCGATCAGGCGCGCGCGATGCTCGTCGCACTCGGCATCGATCGCACGCTGCCGCGCGTGTTGCCGCTCTGGCTCGCATCGCTGGTGTCAACGATCGGTGAGCTCAAGGCCGGCATCACCGGCACTCCGCCGTTGATCCCCAAGGGCCAGCTCAAGTTCCTGCAGGTCGACTCCTATCCGGTCGCGAACCGCGCGACCACCGAGCTCGGCCTCGCGTTCACGCCGTTCGCCGACGGTCTCGCGAAGACCGTCGAGTGGCTGCGCGCGACCGAGCGACTCGCGAAGCGCTGAGGGGCTACCGCGGAACGACCGCATACCCTGTGTTCTCGACGCAGCCCCCCCATATTCGCAGTCGTCGGCAAAGGCGAGGTCGATGAGGCGCCGTGCTCTCGGCCGAACGGATCCGACAGCGCGTCCATCACGACGCTAAGCCGCCGCAGCGACCCCTTGGGTTGCCC
>JACCQV010000317.1 GCA_013813945.1 Deltaproteobacteria bacterium
ACGCCGGCGCGAGCCGAGCCACTGACTGATGAGGCCGGAGAGCACGTCGCCGGCGGCGCACCCGGCATACGCGAACATCAGCGCGGTCGCCGGGCGTGGCTCCGGGCTCAGCCCGAGCTGGCCTCCGACGCGGTCCGAGAACGTGATGAGGATGCCGATGACGTACCAGACCGGCACGCCGACGGCGATCAACCCGAGATAGCGAAGCGCGCGACGCCCCGAGGAGAACAGCGATAGAAAGTTCCCGCGAGTCACCGCCGTCAGCGCGGTCGCGCGGAACATTCCGGACTCCGTGACGCCGATTCGCAACACCAGCAGCGCGAGCCCCATGCCTCCGCCGATGAAGTAGGCGGTTCGCCAGTACGCGCCTTCCCAGATCGCGGGAACCCCGCCACCGACGATACCGGCGGCGACTCCACCGCAGATGCCGACGCCCGCGACGATCGCCGTCGCGACGCCGCGTCGCCGTCTGTCCATCAGCTCGCTGACCAGCGTGATGCCGGCGCCGAGCTCCCCTGCCAGGCCGATGCCCGCGATCGCGCGGCACACGGCGTACTGCTCGAGCGATGTCACTGCACCGTTCGCAAGGTTCGCGAGCGAGTACGTGATGATCGAGCCAAACAACACGGACAGCCGGCCGCGCTTGTCGCCGAGCGTTCCCCACAGGATGCCCCCGACGATCAGCCCGCCCATCTGCATGTTGAACAGGAACAGGCCCTGGTTCGTGAGCTCTTCCGGGGTGGTGTACCCGAGCTCGATCAGGCTCGGCTTGCGAACTGTTCCGAACAAGATCAGGTCGTAGATGTCGACGAAGTAGCCGAGCGCCGCAACGATCACCGCCAGCGTGACTGTGCGATCGGCTTTCATATCCGAGTTATAAACATGGGATGAGGACGATCGCACTCGCGGCAGCGCTGTTGTTCGTGGTGTCTGCGCCTGCGCGCGCCGACGAGCAGCGCGCATGGGTCAAGACGATCCCCAACGAAGCGACGTGGAACAAGTACACGAAGGTCGTGTCCACGGATGAGCTCGGCAAGTTCATCATCGACCTCAAGACGAACGAGATCTATTTCATCGACGTCAACCTGTTCAACATCCACGCGGACTTCGTCCTCGGCGTCCTGCTGAAGAAGGCGTGGACCGCGGACAACATCCGCGAATACAACCAGAACTACGAGCGAGTGAAGCCGCAGTTCATCCTCGGCTACATCACGCACCACATGAAGGTCGACCGCTGGAGCTTCGCGTTCTGGGAGGGCGACAAGATCGGCGCCGACGACGTGCTCCGCGCCCGCAAGCGGCTCGACTCCGCGTTCTACGTCAAGAACCTCACGTTCCGCCCGGACTCGCCGATGCAGATCAAGGTCGCCGTCGAGGTCGCGAAGAAGGGGATCAAGACCGTCACCAACGACGAGATCTACAAGGCCGCCAACTTCCAGGCGTTCAACAAAGGCCGGGCGGTCGGCAAGCTGCGCGTCGTGCCACCGGGCACGCC
Organism: Deltaproteobacteria bacterium; assembly: GCA_013813945.1. Taxonomy (GTDB): domain Bacteria; phylum Myxococcota_A; class Polyangia; order Haliangiales; family Haliangiaceae; genus JABFXX01. The sequence continues at coordinate 1,496 of JACCQV010000317.1, forward strand.
GTACGAATCGATGACGTTCGCGCGCACGGACATCGCGCTGCTCCAGGAGAGCTATCCGGACATCACGCCGGTCTCCGGCATTCTCGCCACGACATTCTCGACCCCGCTCTCGCACGTCAATCTACGGGCGAGCGCGTGGGGGATCCCGAATGCCGGCGACAAGAAAGCACGAGAGAAGTTCGCGAAGCTCGACGGCAAGATGGTGTACTTCGAGGTCACCGACACTGCGGCAACGGTGCGCGAGGCGACAGCGGCAGAGATCAAGGAGCTCGAGGGCAAGCTCGCGGCCGACAAGCATGTGGAGTTGCCGCAGGCGAACCTGACGTCCGTGCGGTTGCCGATGCTGACGCGGATCCGCGCCAAGGACGTGACGGTGTACGGGACGAAGACGGCGAACCTGGGCGAGATCGTGACGGCGAACCTCGCCAGTGTGAACGTCCCCCCGGGGTTCGGCGTGCCGTTCTTCTATTACGTGCAGCACATGACGAAGAACGGTCTCGACAAGCCCGTCGAGGCGTTGCTCGCGGACAAGCGGTTCGCCACGGACCCGGCCTGGCGAAAAGCGGAGCTCGAGAAGCTCCGCGCCGCGATCGTCGCTGCGCCGATCGATCAAGTATCGCTCGATCTCATCTACCAGCGCGTCCGGCTCAAGCTCGGTGGCAAGGGCGTGTTCGTCCGCAGCTCGACCAACGCAGAGGACCTGCCGGGGTTCAACGGCGCGGGCCTCTACGACACCGTGGCGAACGTCGTCGGCAAGAAAGCGATCGGAGAGGCGCTCAAGGTCGTGTGGGCGTCGCTGTGGAACCTACGCGCTGTCGACGAGCGCGAGGCGTTTGGCATCGATCAGCGTCAGGTGTTCGCGGCGGTGATGATCGAGATCGGTGTCAACGCAACCGCGGCCGGAGTGCTGGTCACCAAGAACCTGTGGGACCTCAATGACGACAACAGCTTCACGATCAACGCGAAGTTCGGGCTCGGCATGCGCGTGGTCGAAGGCCAGAAGGTTCCCGAGCAGATCATCTTCGACACGACCAACTTCGGAACGAAGATCCTGTCGCGCTCCGACGATGCCGTGATGCTCACGTTCGATGCGAGCGGAGGCATCATCTCCGTGCCCGTGCCGCCGGGCGAAGGGGTGATCCTGAGCGAGGAGCGCGCGAAGTCACTGGCCGAACAGGTCAAGGCCTTCATTCCGGTGTTCACGCACGGCAGGCCGCTCGACGTCGAGTGGGTCCTCGAGGGTGAGAAGTTCTGGATCGTCCAGGCTCGGCCCTACGTCGGCCGCTAGCGTAGAGTAGCGGCGTGCGCCTCCTCGTTGTGTTGATCGCGATCGCCGGTGCTTGCGACCTGAAACCGCCACCAAAGAAGGTGCCTCCCGTTTCGTCGCAGGTCACCCCGCCCTCGTTCTCCAACCCGAACCAGCCCACGATGCCGCCGGGCGATGCCGGAGTCCCCGTTGCAGTCGCTGACGCCGCCGCCGGCCCGCGGCCGCCCGCCGACGCGATGGAGGTCACCGAGCAATGCGTCCAGCTCGGGTCGCACGTCGCCGAGGTGCTGATCGCGGAGGCGGAGGATCCGTCGAAGAAGTCGGTGCTCGTTCAGGACCGCGCAAAGATCGTTCGCCGTACCGCCGAGAGCTGCACCCGCGATGGCTGGAGCTCCGAGCTGATCGGTTGCTACCTGGCGGCGAAGACCCAGGCGAAGCTGACGGCGTGCCGCAAGCCGGACGTTGCGGCGCCGGAGCCACCCCGTCCACCCGACGGGCGCCCGCAGTAGCCCGCTAGCCGCAATGCTGGTCAGTTAAGGTCGTTCGTGCACGTGCACGTGTCACGTGCTCGTACACGTCCACGATCATCGGCAAAGCTTGCTCAGCATGCCGACCACCCGGACCAA
>JACCQV010000331.1 GCA_013813945.1 Deltaproteobacteria bacterium
GCGCCTCGGGCGCTCCGGGGTGGCGGGGCCGCCTCGCGGCCTGCCGCGCGTGAGCCGCGCCGAGCGCCGCAACGGCGGTGACCGGCTGACCGCCGCCGACGAAGCGGTCGCCGTTCGAACACGGGCCTTGTGCCCGCGCTCGTCACGGCTCGCGCGCGTCACGGCCGCTTTCGGCGTCGCCCCGCCACCCCGGAGGCCCGAGGCCGGGGCCCCCTTGGGGGGAGGAACCCCGGGCGGGTGCTTGAACCCGAACCCATCTTTCAAAGGACCATGACCATGCTCGTCGCGTACACCGTTGCTCTCGATCTCATTCGCTCGCTCCGTCCCGTCGTCGAACAGCTCAAGACGTACGACGCCAACATCGCAGATCAAGTGACCAGGGCGGCCACCAGCATCACGCTCAACATCGGCGAGGGTTCGCGCCGGGGCGGCAAGGACCCCAAGCGGTTCTATCGAATGGCGCAGGGTAGCGCCGGCGAGATTCGCGCCGCAATCGACACCGCGGATGCGTGGGGCTGGAAGGTGGAGACCACCGAGGCACGCAGGCTCCTCGATCGCGAGCTCGCGCTGCTCTACGGACTCTGCTGCTGACTCGCGTCACGTGCGTGACGGCTCGGGCTGGAGTTCGCGCCCAAAAAAGACGTGCTTCGAGATCCCGAGCCGATTTGCACCATTGCATATCGGCTCGGACCGAGGGCTCGTCGACGATCGTGAGGCGCGACGTCACGGGCAGCACCGTTTCCTCGACTCGCCGGAGCTAGACACCGAAGCGCGTACCGAAACGCGATGACGTTCGTCAAGTGTCGCCACTCGCGATCCGCTAGTAGGTCAGCTCGGATGACCGTGAAGCACGCAGGCGCGTGCATGCACGTCACCCTTGGGGGGCGGCGCGGATTCCGCTCGCTCGCTCGACGATGAACGATCTCTTGCACCGGACGAGCGAGCGGACACAGCCGCTGTGGCAGCGACTCGTCGAGAAGATCCGGTCTCGTCCGATCGTCGGCGCCGACGAGACGCGGCTCCTGATGCAGGACCACGGTACCGGGAAAGTCGAAGAACGGCTTTGTCTGGACCTTCGTCGCGCCCGATGAACACGGCGATCAAGACGTCGCCTACGTCTTAGCCGGCGATCGCGGCGGCGAGACGCCCAAGCGGCTCCTCGGTGGCACCAAGGGCACGCTGATCGTCGACGGGGACAGCGGCTATAACGTCGCCGCGGAGGTGTCGCGCCGCAAGCGCGCCGCCTGCCACGCGCACCTGCGGCGCTACTTCCACGAGGCCGCAGGGGGCACAGGCGCGCACGACAGCACCACTCAGGGATGATCGACTGGCCCTGGGGGGCGACGTCCGTGCGTGATGTCACCGCAAGACCCGCCGGATCTCCGCGCGTTCGTGGAGCTGGCTCTCGCAATCCGTGCTCAACTCGTCGCATGGCGTTGGAGCAGGAACAGAAGGCGGCGCTCCGTATCCTCGAAGGGATCGAAGAGGGGACCATGAGCGCGGCGGATTCGTTCGCGCTCGTCGACGAGGCGGACCCCGCGCTGGTCTACCTGATCTTCACGTGGTTGCGGAAGCGGTATGCGGATCACGCGAACGCGGATGCGGTCATCGGGCGTGTTCTCGCCATCAGTAACCGCTACACGGCGGTGACGAAGAAGATGAACGAGGGCAAGTCCGACCCGGTCGTCGCATGGTTCGAGGAGAGCTACTCGTACAAGGAGCTCCCGAAGCAGGAGTTCATCGAGCTGATCATCGAGAAGCTCGAGGGCTAGCGCCGCAGACCCTGACGGGGTCGATGCCGCCGGCTACACTGTGGGTCGGTGAAGGTCGCAACCCGCATCACGATGGCGACCGCGGTAGTCGTGGCGATCGCGTCGGCGACCTACGCGATGTTCGACCTGCGCGCCCGCGTTGCCGAGCGACAGACCGCCCTCGAGCGCGAGGCCCGTGCCGTCGCGAGCACGATCCGCGTCTCGCTGGAGAACCAGGCGATGATCGAGGCGCGCGACGCGCGGTACAAGGCCGACCAGCTGCAGCGCGAGCTCGATGCGATCGAGAACAAGCTGCAGACGCTCGACCGGAACCTCACCGACAAGGCCGAGCCGCTGACGCGAGAGCAGGAGGCGCAGCGCAAGGAGCAGCAGGAGACGCTGCGCAAGCAGCAGCTCGAGATCCTTCCCCGGCTCGCGGCCGCGCGCGGTGCGGCGGGGCTCGCGCGCCCGATCGATCAGGCGCTGGCGTATCGCGCACCCGGTGAAGCGCAGTTGCGCGAGCTGAGCCGGGCATCCGGGGGATGGAGGGTCACGGTGATCCCGCGATCGCGCGTCGCCGAGCCCGCGGCCGGCGACGTGTCCGCCGCGCAGCTACGTCGGCTCGGCACCCTGATTGACCTGCCGCAGCTCACGTTCGCAAAGGTCGAGGACGACGAGTACTTCTTCGACGCGCCGCTGCGGGTGGTCTCGGCGCTTGCCGAGGAACGCGAGGTGCTGGCGATGCTCGAGCTCGCCAAGCCGGCCGACGAGCTCTCGACGACGACCGCGGATCTGGGGCGCGCCGCGATCCTGGTGCTGCTGATCGTGGCGGTCTCGACGATCGTGGTCGGTGTCCTCGCGATGCGGTTCGTGAGCACGCCGATCACGAAGCTGCTACGCGGCATCGACGACGTGGCGAAGGGCGATCTGTCCCACGTGATCCTGTCGGAGCGCGATGACGAGATCGGCGCGATCGCGACGCGGTTCAACGACATGACCTACTCGCTGCGCGAATCGCGGGCGGAGACACAGCGCCAGAACGAGGACAAGCTGGCGCTCGAGCAGCGGCTCGGTCAGACCGAGAAGCTCGCGACGATCGGTCAGCTCGCCGCGGAGATCGCGCACGAGGTCGGGACGCCACTCAACGTGATCGCTGGTCGGGCGCGCTCGATCCAGCGCAAGTCGAAGGACCCCGAGGCGGTCGAGAAGAACGCCGGCATCGTCGCCGAGCAGACCGCGCGCATCACGCGCATCATCCAGCGGTTGCTCGACTTCACGCGGCGCAAGGTCGGAGCGACCGAGCGCGCGGCGGTCGACCTCGATGCTCTTGCAGCGACGACCATCGAACTACTCGCCGGGCAGTTCACCCATGCAAAGGTCAAGACCCGCATCGAGCGCGCCGCGATCTTGCCTCGGGTCGCCGGCGACACGGATCGCTTGCAACAGGTGTTGATCAATCTGCTGCTCAACGCCGTGCAGGCCATGCCCGACGGCGGCACGCTCGTCGTCGATACCAGCGTGGTGCGGCGGACGCGGCCGGGGCTCGAGACCAATGCGGATCAGGAGTTCGTGCGGTGGTCGGTGTCGGATACCGGCATTGGCATCCCGAGCGACATCAAGGACAAGATCTTCGACCCGTTCTACACGACGAAGGAGGGCCAGGGCGGGACCGGACTCGGCCTGGCCGTGTGCTCGGGCATCGTCAAGGAACACGATGGCTGGATCGAGGTCGAGGACGCCAGTGCCGGCGGAACGGTGTTCCGCGTCTACCTCCCGGCTTGATCAGTGGTCCATGTGCTCGCCGCCACCGTAGTAGCGGCCGTAGCCGGCACCGCCGTACGGTGCACCGACGATCGCGGTGACCCTCTGCTCGGTCGCGTCGTCGAGGTCGGTACCGCGGGTACGGAGCTGTTGCGCTGCGGTCGATTTCATCGCCTCGGTCGCATTCGGATCGTTGACGACGTAGGTCAGCGCGACGTCGACCTCGGGGCCGGCGTTGTACGACGAGTAGATCGCGGTCTGGGCGACCGTCGCGTCGGAGTCGCGAATCAACGCAGCGAGCTGGGCACTGGCGCGCGGGTCGTCCATCGAGCTCAGGCCAGAGATCGCGGCGACGCGATCCTCGGTCTTGCCGCTCCGCGTGGCGTCGAGGACCGCTTGCTGCGCCTTCTCGGAGCCGACCTGGCCAAGACTCGCGAGCGCCGTGGCACGAACGGTCGGATCGCTATCGCGAGCCAGGCGAACGAGCATGTCGGTCGACCTCTCGTCGGGGTTTTGCGCCATCGCGGAGATCGCCGCGCTGCGGACCAGGATGTCTTTCGAGTCGAGCGCGCGCTCGAGCAACGTGCGGGATTCCGCGGTGCCCTGGCTCGCGAGCGCCCACACGGCGGAGTGCGCCGCGCCCGGCTCCTCGCTGCCGAGCAGCTCTTCGGCGAACCGCAGGCCCTCGGGGGCTCCCGAGCTCAGCAGCTGGTGCATCACCTGCATCTTGACCTGCGGGTTATCGCGCGCGGCCGCGAGCATCGCGGTCTTCACCTGGTCGGACATCCCGGCGTTGGCGAGGGCGCCCGCCGCCGCAGCGGCCAGATCCTTGTCCTTGCCGGTGAGTGCGGCGATCAGTGCGGTGCGCGAGTCCTCGGTGCCGATCCGACCGAGCACGCTCGCGGCGTAGCTCGCCTCATCGCGCCGACCGGAGAACAGGGAGTCGCTGAGCAGCTGCGCGAGGGCCGGATCGCTCGGCCGGGTCTGCGCCAGGAGATCGAGTGCATGGACGCGCGTGTTGCCGCGGAACTTGCCGGCGATGTCGACCAGGGCGTCGAACGCCTTCGGGCTGCCGGAATCCGAGAGCATCCGCATCGCCTCGTGCCGCTCGTTTCGCGACCCCTTGCCGGCCATCTCGATCGCAAGCCGCAGCGCCTCGGGATTCCCGGTCTTGAGCAGGCGGGGCAGCGCGGCGCGGCGGTCGGCGCTGGAACCCTGCTTGAGGACCGCGATCAGTGCCTGATCGACATCTTCGCCGTCGAGCAGCGCGAGCTGCGCCAGCGCCCCCGTGATCTGAGCGCGGTCGCCGAGCGCGGCTTCGATCAGGAGCTCGCGAGCCTCCGCGCCACCGTTCGCGGCGAGTGCGGCGGCCGCAGCCGAGGCAGCGTGGCGGTCGCCCGTCTTCATGAGCTCGCCGAGCGTCTTGGTCGCTTCGGGGCCACCGATCTCACCGATCGCTTGAACCGCCACATCGCGCGTGTTCTGGCCGCCGTGGAGCGCGGCCTCGCGAAGGGCCGGGAGGCCGACCTCGCCGGCCTTGCCGAGTGCGCCGAGGGCGGCGCTGACGAGCTGAGGATCGCCTGTCTTGACGATGTTCGTGAGCCGGATCAGGAGGTCCTCGTCGATCTCCTGGATCGACGACAGCGCGGCCGCGGCGATCCGTGAGTCCGGGGTGTCCATCAGCTTGCGCAGCGCAAGGCTCGCGGCCGGCGAGGAAATCGTGCCGAGCGCGTAGACCGCGCTGCTCGCGGTCGAGAAGTCGCTGTGGGTCGCGAGCTGGATCAACACGGCGACCACGCGATCGCTGCCGAGCGAGCCGAGGGCGCTGATCGCCGTGCTCTGCGCGGGATCGGCCATGTTCTGCGCGATATCGATGAGGAGCTGCTCGGCCTTGCCGCTCTGGGTGGCGCCGAGGGCGCTGATCGCGGCGTTGCGGACGGCCGGGCGATCGTCCTTGGTGTAGGACAGCAGCGCATTGACGGCATGCTCGCTGCCGATCACGCCATACACGCCGAGGACCGCCTCGGGGAAGCCGCGGCGCGAGTCATCGAGGAGGGGGCGGAGCTGGTCGACGGTCTCGTCGTTGCCGACGGCGCCGAGCTTGTCGGTCATGGTCATCAGGTCCCGGAGGACGCGTGCCGACAGGGCACGGTCGACGAGCTCGGCCCGCGAGATGCCGGCCGCCTCGGCGCTGATCCGGAGGGGCCGCTTGAGGTGGGATGGCAGGCCCGATCCCCTGGGAGCGACAACGCCCACCGCCGGCTTGTTCGATGGCTCGGTCTGCTGTGCCGACACGGTCGCGTAGCCGGCAATACCGGCAAACAGGGCACAGGCCAGCTTCCATCGGGTCAGTGTGGTCACGGGTGCTCCTCGGGTCATTCCAGAACGTCTGTGTCAAACGAACGCCGATTGGTATCGATCCATTCCTGGACATCCCCACGCTGCTCCGGTTCCACGATTTCGGGGGAAGGTTTCAGGTGGCAACCGAGGCCAGGACGAGGTGTCGGCGCGGCACGCGGGACACTCACGGGAGCCGTCGTCTCGCAAGCGCTCAGCGGGCGCAGGAGCACGCACAGCGAAATCGCCAGCGGAGGATGGCGTGGTTCGATTGACGCTACCGACGACGTTCGTAGACTGGATGCATGTTGACGCCCGAGCAGACCCAAGAGGTGAAGAAGGCACTGGAGGCGGACCTGACCCGGCTCGGTGACCACGCGCATTCGGCCCTCGAGTTCACGATGGACCGCGACCGCGATCGGATCGGCCGCGACTCGATGGATGAGGCGACCGAGGAGGAAACCTACTCGACGCAGCTCCGGCTCCACGATCGCGAGACGTTCCTGCTCGCCAAGATCCGCGAGGCGATGGAGCGGCTGGAGAAGGGCCAGATCGACGAGTGCGAAGAGTGCGCAGAACCGATCGGCTACAAGCGCCTGATGGCCCGTCCGGTCACGACCCTCTGCTTCGAGTGCAAGACCGCTCGCGAGCAGGTCGAGGCTGAAGAGCGCGCGGAATAGGCCTACCAGGGGTCGATCTCGCGTTACGGCTCCCCGGTTTTGGTCGTAGCCGCATCCTCTGGTACTATTCCCCGTCGGGGATGCGCGACCGCTACACGATCACCGAACGTCTCGACCATGGCGGCATGGCCGAAGTGTTCCGCGGTGTCGCGGAGTCGATGGAGGGGTTCAAGAAGAACGTTGCGATCAAACGCATCCTTCCGAACCTCACCAAGAACCAGAAGTTCGTCGCGATGTTCCTCGACGAGGCGAGGCTGTCGCTGTTCCTGCAGCACGCCAACATCGTCCAGGTCTTCGACATCTCGAGGACGCCGGATAACGCCTACTTCCTGGTGATGGAGTTCGTCGACGGGTGCAACCTCAAGGCCCTGCTCGACCGGCTCAAGCAGAAGGGGCGACGGCTCGAGGCCGCGCACGCGATCTACCTGGTGCTCGAGGCCTGCAAGGGCCTGAACTACGCCCACCACCTCGAGAACCCCGAGAA
>JACCQV010000343.1 GCA_013813945.1 Deltaproteobacteria bacterium
GCTCGCACCTGTGCTCGTTCGAAGACGGCACGCTCTACCGCCTGCTCGATTGAACGACCGCGCCACGAAACTAGTTTGCATGCTAACCAGTTTCGGGTACGGTGCAGACATGAGTCAGCACGTCCTCGTCACCACCGCTGAACGGATCACCACGATCCGGATCGATCGCCCCGAGAAGCGGAACGCGATCACACTCGAGATGTACGGCGCGCTGCGCGGCGCACTTGCCGCCGCAAGCGCCGCCCGGGACGTTCGCGCGATCGTGATCGCGGGATCGCCGACCTGCTTCACGGCTGGCAACGACCTCAACGACTTCGTGCGCGCGAACCAGGGTGGAGCCGGTGACCTCGGCGCGCCGTTCGGGTTTCTGCATGCGCTTGCGACCCTCGAGAAGCCACTGATCGCGGCGGTCCACGGCGTCGCGATCGGGATCGGCACCACCCTCCTGCTCCATTGCGATCTGGTGTTCGCCGGACCATCTGCCCGGTTCAAGACGCCCTTCGTCGATCTCGGACTCGTTCCGGAGGCCGGCTCGTCGCTCCTGTTGCCGGCGCTGATCGGCGAGCGCCGCGCCGCGCAGATGTTGCTGCTCGGCGAGACCATCGATGCGCCCACCGGGCTGGCCTGGGGGCTCGTCAACGAAGTCGATGCCGATTCAGATGCCCGGGCCCGGGCCGCTGCGATCCGGATCGCCGCGAGCTCGCCATCCGCGGTCCGTGCGACCAAGGGCCTGGTCCGCCGGCCGTCGCGCGCCCATGTTCTCGAGGCGATGCGGATCGAGGGAGAGGCCTTCACCGAGCGCCTGCGCTCCCCCGAGGCGATGGAGGCCCTGCAGGCTGCGATGATGAAGCGCCCGGCGGACTTCTCGAAGTTCTGACCTGCTAGGGTCCGGCTCATGGGCCGGTTAGACGAGAAGTCCTTTGAAGCGATTGTCTCGGCCGGCTGTCCCGCCTGTCAGTCTGCAAAGGTCGAGATCAAGAGCTTCATCGACCGCCGCGTGCTCCTGATGCTGGCCGACCCGACCGATGCCGGCCGCTGGGTCCACGACGGCGAGAAGTTCGTGGATGGCACCTACGCGATCCACTGCGCATCGTGTGCAACGCTGCTGTTCGAGACGCCGGACTGTCCACGCTGTCACTCCCCTGGTGGCCTCGCGAAGGCGCTCGGCGAGACGAGTCGCATGCCGATCCCCAAGCGCTGCGCGGGCTGCAACGAGCTCGAGCTCATCGCGCTGGCTCTGTGTCCCGCGTCCGCGCGGTACGGCACCGGCGAGACACCGAAGCCCAAGGCACTCGCGGAGTACGGCGAGCCCGGGCACCACATGGTCGCGTACGCATGCGAGTCGTGCGACGCAGCGGTGGTCACGCAGAAGTGCCCACTCTGCGATGCACCAGGTCCGCTGCGCGTGCGCCCCTGACGCGATCGGGTACGTCCGGGGTTCTCGATCCGGACTCCCGCTAGGCGCGATCGAAGAATTGTTCTACGAAGGTCTTACGTGCGCAGGAAAGCGGATCGCTACACGATGGATCTTCCGGTCGAGCTGTTCGCCCACGGACAGCGGCGGTGGGTTGCCCTCGAGGACCTCTCGCGATGCGGGATGTTCCTGCAGACTCTCGAGCCACTCGAGATCGGCACCAAGGTCCTGATCGCGATCGCGCCCGATGGGTGCCGGCTGGTCACGACCGCACGCGTGACGCACGTCCTCGCTGCCGAGGAGGCCGCCACGCTCGGCCGTCACCCGGGGATGGGGATCGAGTTTCGCCAGCCCATCGATCCGGCGGATCACCTGTTCATGATCGGCGTCGAGCGCCTCGTCCGCGACAAGCGGGCGACCGCACCCGAGCCCGGAGCGCACATCGTGATCGGCGATCCCGACACCCGGCTGCTCGAGCGGATGTCGAGCTCGCTCGGCGAGGCCGGCTTCTCGGTCACGACCGCCGCCACGGGGATGGCCGTTCTCGCCGCCTGCCTGTGCCGCATCCCGGATGTCGTCCTGCTCGACCGTAGCCTGCCGGTCCTCGATGGGCTGCGGGTGCTCGAGGCGATGGCCCACGATCCGCGCCTCGCCGCGATCCCCGTGATCATGATGTCCGCGGTCCAAACCGATATCGGACCGGCCTTCGATCGCGGCGCCATCGACTTTGTCTCCAAGCCGTTCACCACCAACGAGGTGATCGTCCGCGCCCGCCGCCTCGCGTATGCGAGCCCGCGCGCCAATGACCGCGTGATTCTCCGCGGAACGCTGGCCGACATCGCCCTGCCCGCGTTGCTCACGATGTTGGAGATGGAGCGCAAGACCGGTCGGCTCGCGCTGACCGGCGAGCACGTCGCCTGGCTCGACATCGAGGAAGGTCGGATCGTCAGCGCCGGCTCGTCGAGAGACACCGATGCGCAGACCACCATGATGTCGTTGCTCGACTGGACCTCCGGCACGTTCGAGCTGTCGTCGATCGCCGGCCCCCACAACTCCGAGCTGGCTGTCTCGATCCGGCACCTGCTCCTCGATCACGCGCAGCACGTCGACGAGAGCTCGCGGATTATCCGGCTCCCGGTCCGCCCCTCCGGCCGGGTCCTCGACCTCGACGCCGCGCGCGCCTGCTAGCTCGGCGGCCTGGGCGCGTGTCCGACGATCAGCTTGCTGCGCGAAGCAGCGACGATCCGCGTCCGCTCCGGCGCGTCGCGATAGCCGCCCTCGGCCCCTCGATCGCGCACGATCTCGCCGGTCACTGCGACCCGATCGCCTTCGGCCATGAGGGCCTCCTCGAACACGGTCGAATCGACATAGAGCGAGACCGTCACCACCTGCGTCCACAGCTCGAGCTCGATGTCACAATCGACGATCACGTCGCCATCCGTGAGCGCGAGCACGAACGGCTGTGACGTCGTCTTGCTGACGTCGCCCACCAGGTGCGGGACCTTCTTCGAGTGCCAGGCTTTCGCCCGGATCACATAGGCCACGCAGGACTGCCCCGAGAGCGGGGCCTCGATCGCATCGGCCGCTGCCCGCACCCGACCGACCAACGTCACCCGTGCTCCTTCGGGGATCCCCGCGAGCTCGGTGTGCACGGGTGCGGGGACCTCGACCTCAGCGTGCTCGGGGCGTGCCGGCCGCGGTCGCCCCAACAAGATGCGGAGGACGCTGAACACGGCGAGACCGCCGATCAGGATCGCGCTCTCGAGCATGCCTGCGGACTGTAGACCCGACCCGTTGTCGGGGTCGCGGCCGTCGCCGTGCCTTCCTGGCGAGGATCGCGCGGGCGAGCTGCGCGGGTTCGCGCAGTTACGCGGGGTCGCGCGCTGGCCCCGCAGTTGCTCCTGGTTCAGGCATGACCCGCTCGTTTGGCTCGTCTCGAACCTCGGCCCGGCGCATCGCGCCCGCTCCCCGGGCACCGGATCCGCGCTTCACCCGGTTCGGATTCACGTGTTTTCGCCTGGTCCCGATCGATGATCCCGACCCCGACGAGCGCCCGTTCACGCCGATGGAGCTGATGAGCACGATGAACGCGATGGGCGCGTTCATGATGTTGAGGTAGCGAGTACTCGGCCAGGATCTGGGTGCGGTCCGCGATTCCGAGGTTCGTCACGAGGCACCTTGATCGTGGGTTGCTTGATGATCACGTCGGTGCGCCCCGTGAGACCGACGGCCTCGACGATCCGCTCGATCCGCTCGATCCGGTCGTTGACGATCGCCGCGCAGTCGATCCGGACGTAGACATCCATGGCACCGCCGCCCGCGCCCACCTCGATGACCTCACCGACCCCCAGGTTGAGCGCCAGCTCGAGCGCGTCACGTGCTTCCAGCTCCCTCACCGACGGAAATGTCGATGCGAGGCGGACGTGGATGTGGACCTCCGGCATCGACTTGAACTGACCACATCGACGGCGAGTGCGCGAGTCCGGATGGCGACGCGCTGGACCCTCACCGACGCGCTAAGGTCTGGCCATGAAGGACACCTTGTTCGTGCTCACCCCGGACTTCACGGACAAAGGCGACAGGTATTTCTGTCCGTTCAGCGCGCAGGTGATCGGGTTTCTCACGTACTACGCGCAGATCCGCACCACGGTGAACGTCGTCGAGCTCGGTTTCGAGAAGCCGCGCAAGCCGCTCTCGGATCTGCTCGGCGAGGAGCACCAGTCCGCGCCGATGCTCGTGCTCGGTGACGAGGCCGTGGCGGTCGCCGGAGTGACGATCGCCGAGGAGAACGGTCACAAGTACATCGAGAAGACGATCCAGATCCTGCGCTACCTGGCCACCACGCGCAACGTTGCCCTGCCGCACTAACCCCAGAGTTCGGCTGTGTTGATCCGGCGTTGGCGTAAGCGTAGGCGTCGGCGTAGGCGGCTCATGCGATCATCTTCGTCAGCATCGAGACGATGCGGACCAG
>JACCQV010000352.1 GCA_013813945.1 Deltaproteobacteria bacterium
GAGCTGACGTCCGATCCGACGATCGTGGCGGCGACGGCGAGCTGCAACGGCGAGATCGTGCTCCCCGACCAGCCTCCGGGCACCCCGCACCTGTCCGTGCGCGTCGCCGCGACTGATGCGCAAGGTCAGGAGAACCTGGGCAACTGCATCGGCGAGACCTCCGCGAGCAGCGACCAGGGTTCGTTCGGTTCCGGCAGCTCGGGGAGCTGTTACCTCGACTTCTCGGTCGCCTGCACGGTCGGGAAGACCTACGTCGTCGATCTGACCGTGTCGAACGAGACCGGTGGTGTGACGACCGCGTCGGTCACGGTTCGCGCCGACTGACGCGCGATCGGCGGCGCAGCGCGAACAGCGCGAGGATCGCGGGTACCATCGACGACGCATCCCGGCCCGCGCCGCAGCAACCGCCGCCGTCGACTGGATCGGTCGAGTCCGGACGCGGTGGTGCGGTGACGCACTGGAACTCGGAGTCGCAGAGCTCGGTGGTCGCGCAGCTGCCACATGGCACCGGCTCCCCGCACTGCGGATCGGGCACGCGACCACAGGCGGCCGCCGCTGCCGTGCAGGTGGTCGGAGTGCAGCAGCCAAACGCCGCGCCCGGACCGCCGAATGCGAAGCTCGACGGCGTCAGCTGCCCGATGTCATAGAGCGCGGGGCTCGTGACCATCCCGGGGACGGCGTTCGCGGTCACGCGCATTCCTCCAGGCCGCACGAGGTAGAGGTCCGTCATCGTCGCCGCACCCGCAGTGGCGCCTCGGATGCCGGTCCCCATCTCGGTGCATGGCTCGGCCCGCTCGCCCGCGATCTCGCCGAACCACTGCACGTTGCCGGCGGCCGTGAACCCACTCGGCCACAAGCTGCCGGGGAAGTAGCCGAGGTCAACGCCCTGGTACGCGAGCCACCAGTCGGAGCCTCGCAGCTCGATCCCATAGTCAGCGATCTGCCCCGCCGTCACGCGCATCCCGGGGCGATGCGTCGTCGAGGTCTCGACGAAGCCGCAGCCGTTGTAGCAAGTCGCCTCGCCATCGACCCAGTGGAAGACGAACAGCCGCGGCTGCACGTCGTTGTTGATCGGCAGGTCGACATGCCAGCCAATCTCGACGATCTGCCTGCCGTCGGCGGAGATGACGGCCAGCTCGCCGAGCGTGTGCGCGTCGCCCGCCGCGAGCGCGGGGTTCGCCTGGAGCATCTTCGCGCCCCCGCCTGCACTCGCGCCGAGCGTCTCCTGGCTGTAGCCGGCGTAGAGGAAGATCGTCGCGTGATGCTCGACCACGCGCCCCGGAAATCCTTTCGGCGCGTGAACGCCGACCGGCTGCGCCAGCGGTGCGAGGATCGCGAGCGCGCGGATCACGTCGCGCTACGCGAGCAGCTTCTTGCGCTCGATGAGGTGCTTCTCGAGCTCGCCGAGTGATTCATCGAGCTGAGATTGCTTCTCGCCGCGATAGTCCGCGTTGTTCTTCGCCTCGCGCAGCTTGACGAGAGCGTCTTCGAGCTTCTGCAAATCTTGGTTTGCACGTTCTCGTACCGAGTCGTGCATCTCGTGGAAGTTCAGATAGAAGTCCTGGAGCATGTCGCCCTGCCGCAAGGGTGTGACGGCGCCGAGCCTCCCGACGGCCATTCGATCGAAGTACATCGAGACCTTGAACAGCGGCCCCGCGACCTTGTGGGTCATGATCAGCAGGTACAGCGACAGGATCACCACGAGCCCGATGCCGACGCCGACCATCTTGTAGACGAGCGCCCGATCCTCGGACTCGAGACCGCTCGCGACGTGCTCCTGGAAGTCTTCCTGGCTCGAGTCGGCCTGCGTGAGCGCCTGGAGATCTTTCTCGATCGACTCCGAGGCAGCGCGCTTCTGCTGATAGATGAGGTAGCCGAGCGCGCCGGCGATCACGCCGGACAGGATCGTCACGAGCAGCACGTAGCGAAGCTGCAGCTTCTTGTCGAGCAGGTAGTTCGAGAGCTTGCGCTTGTACCGCGGGCGCGGACCCGTCGGCACCGACGCCGTTCCACCGGTGGCTGCCGTCGGATCACTCAATGGACTTCTCCTTGCGAGCGAGCAGCTCGCGGAGCTCGACGACGGTTGCGTTGTCACCAGCGCCCGCAGCCTCGGCGGCTGCGATCACATCCTTGATCTTCGCGATGTCGTCCTTCTGCATCTGCACCACACCGGCGTGCGCCGTCTTGAAGTGGTCGTAGAAGTCGACCAGCTGATCGCCCTTGCGCAGATTCCACACCTTGTCGAACCGGCCGTCCTTCATCTTCGCGAGATAGAGGCTGACCTTGAACAGAGGACCAGCGACCTTGTGCGTCATCTTGATGCCGTAGATCGCGAGGCCCAGCACGAGCAGGAGCCCCGTGCCAATCAGGACCCACAGGATCAGCTCGCGACCGTTCTCCAGGCTGTCGATCTTGCCGGCGAGCTTCATCTCGCACGTGTAGTGACCGACGACCTTCGCCGCGAAGTCCGCGGGGACCTTGGGCGCGGTCGGTGTCATCTCCATCGTGCTCTCGTCGATCTGCACCTTGGCGCGGCGCGGAGCCTCGCCATCGGCGGGTTCATCCGCGCTACCGCTGCCCCCACTGCCGCTGCCCGCACTCGCGCTGCCCACACTTGCGCTGCCCGCACTACCGCTCGCGGCATCGCCGGCTTTGTCGTTGCCAGCCCACGGCGGTTCGGGCGCCGGCGGTGCCGGATCTGCGGGGGTCGCGGGCGGAGAAGCCTCACCCGGCTGCGGAAGCTTCATCGGGGCCGGCGCCAGATCGTCGTCCGACGGATCGGTGAGCGCCGGGATCTTCGGGCATGGCGTTCCGCGCACGCTCGCCATGCTGACGGTGGTCGTCTCGTTGGCGACCTTCATGACCCAGATCCCCAGCCCCGCCATGAGCACGGTCGACAGTCCGACCATGAACAGCGTGAACCGCAGCTGGTACCTCTTGTTGATCAAGAGGTTCTTCCAGCTGCGCTTGTAGTTCTTCTGGGGGGCGGCGGTCACGGGCAGGTCGCTTTCGTACAGATCGTCGGGATAATCTTCTTCGCGATCAAGTCTTCCATCACCGCCGACACACAATCTTCCATCCCGAGGTCGATGTCGCGCTGGGACGAGCTCCCCTGGACCTTGGCGCCGCCGTTGAGGAACCCGAACACGCTCTTGTCGGGGAAGCTCGCGAGCAACATGCTGACTTTACAGGAGACTATCGACGTCGAGCCGCTCGTCGTGACCTTGACCTCGTTAAGGGTACCGTCAACGTAGAACCCGTCCACGTTTTTGGACTGCAGCTGGCCCTTGGTCGGCACCGACCCGCCGGCCCAGGTCGTCGGCATGTGGGGCGCCCGCCCCATGGTCTTGGTCGCGACCTTGTTCATCAGGGTGCGCAGCTTGGGATCCTGCGCGGCATTGCCGGTCTTCGAGGACATCGGCCCGATGTTGACGTAGATCCCGCCGCCTCCCCCGCTCTTCCCGCTGCCTGTGTCAGGCGGCGGTGCCGAGCCGCCGAGCGCCTTGAGCGCCTTCTCCGCCTGCGCCTTCACGAACTCGCTCGAGTCGTCCGCGGCCGCCTTGGTGAGCGCGTTCATCGCGAGCTTCTTGATGTTCGCCTTCGTGCTCGGGGTGATCAGCTTGCCGAGTCCGACCGCGGCGGCACTTCGCACGTTCTTGTCGCTGTCGTTGCCGAGCGCCTTCGCGAGCGGAAGGATCGCCTTGGCGTCGCCGAGCTTCGTCAGGTTGAGAGCCGAGGAGAGCCGGACCTTGTCGGAGCTGCTCTCGAGCTGGCCGATCAGCGAGTCGACGGCGTCGGCGTGCGCGTACTCGGTCCGGAACAGAATCAGGAGCACGGCCGCGATCGCGGCAACGCGAACTAGCGCGGCGTGAAACACGCCAGATGCTCCCTGCCCAGTCATGCGCTTCATCGTTCAGACGTCCCAGCTCGCAGACGCTTCAACGACGATCTACCGTACCGAGAATCAGCTGTCTTCTGCAAGGTACCGACGGGTCAGCTCGACATAGTGAGCCGCTCCGAACAGGATCTGCTGGCGTTCTTTCTCGTTGATCGCGCGCTTCACCTTTGCAGGCGATCCGATCACGAGGCTATCGGGCGGGATGTCGGTCCCCGGCGTCACGAGCGCACCTGCACCCACGAGGCTCCCACGACCGATGCGCGCACCGTCGAGGATGACCGATCCCATTCCGATCAGGCAGAAGTCCTCGACCGTGCACGCGTGGATGATCGCGCCGTGGCCGATCGTGCAGTCGTTACCGATCGTCGTGCCGAGGTAACCGGCGGTGATGTGCACGACGGTGTTGTCCTGCACCGACGTCCGCGCGCCGATCCGGATCGGCATCACATCGCCGCGGATCACCGTGCCGTACCAGATCGACGTCTCGTCGCCGATCTCGACGTCGCCGATCAGGGAGCAGGTCTCGGCGAGGAACACACCGCGCCCGATCACGGGACGCTTGCCGCCAAACGTGACGATCGATGCCGGCACGCGGTCCTAGCGCGCCGACGACTTGCTGGTCCGGCGCGACGCTTGTTCCGCCGCGGCGAACAGCTCGTCCATCCCGGCGTCGGTGTCGTCACTGTTCGGCGCGATCGGCGCGACATACTGCACGACGCCGCGGCAATCGACGACCATGAAGTGGATCCGCTCGGTGTCGGGGATCGTGAACTCCTCGTAGAGCGCAGGATCTGCGTAGGCGAGCGGGACGTCGAACGACGATGACGACGCGAGCTTCGAATCGGGGCTACCCGCGGTCACCGCGAGCGGCATCGGCTGGATACCCGGCTTGCCTGCCTGCGCCCGCGACCAGTTCGCGAGCTTGGTGAACACCGTGTTGCAGCCGTCGCAGCGGCGCGCGTCGAACCACCCGACGATCGCGGTCTTGCCGCGCAGCGATCCGATGTCGTAGGTGCGCTGATCGTCGACGCCGAAGACGTCAGTCGCGCCGATCGGTTGACCGACGAAGCGGCGGCGCAGGATCTCGTCGCGCGACACGAGCGTTGCTTCCAGCGTGAGCGGCCGACCGTAGCGCACGACGACGATCTTCACGGAGTCTCCGGCCTCGCGCGCCTGGACGACCTTGAGCACCGCGTCGCAGTTCGCGACCGGCGTGCCTGCGATCGAGGTCAGGATGTCACCAGGCTGGAGGCCTGCCGCCTTCGCGCCGCTGCCGCGCGTGACGGTGTCGACGAGGCACGGCCCCAGCGCGGTCCCGATCGTCGGGTTCTGCTGGAGGTCGTTCATCCCGATGCCGAGGAACGCCGGATTGCTCGGCTTGGCATCGGCGACCGAAGCCATGAGGAACACGAGGAGTCCGAGCCAGCGCACGGCGTGAGACTAGCGAAGTGGGGAGGACGGAGCCAGGGTGATCGCGATGTAGGACAAGGTGAGTTCTTTGACTTCATCACCCGACCCGCTCGATCATTACCGCAGTGAAGCGTCGCGAACCGTTACCTGACCTGAGCCACGTCCTCGAAGACAGCCGCCCCCACCGCCCCGAGCCGGCGGTGCCACTCACCGAGAAGCGCATCCATGGGCGCTTCGATAAGGCCTTCATTGTCGTGATCGGTAGCGAGCTCTACGGCGACACCCACGCGATCGCCCGGAACGTGTCCGCGGGCGGGATCCTGGTCGAGATGAACTACGCGCCGCCGCTTGGCACCGTGGTCACCGTCCACTTCCAGAACGCACGTGGCGATGACCTGTTCGACGAGATAGTCGCGCGCGCAGAGGTCAAGCACCACCACTACCTGAACTTCACCGGTTCGGGCGAGGCCGCGTCATCGCGCGCGATCGGGATGCGGTTCCTCGAGTTCGTGGACCCGGGTGAGCGGATCTCGCCCGAGCGGATTCATTGACGGAATCTCGGCCGCACGACCCGCGTTCTACCCCGGGACCAGGAGTAAATCCCGGTCCCTCCACCATGGGCCCTGACTTGCGTCCTTCCCGCCTAACAGCTACGTCACTCTCGATGCGTCGCGCGCTCCTCGTCCTCGCCCTGGCTACCTCGGCTCAGGCCGATCCGAAGCCCGACCCGACGCCGGTAGCGGCACCCGCCCCGGTCGCCAAGGTCGAGACCAAGCCGGGTCCGAACGATGCGCAGGCCAAGGCGCTGCTCGAGAAGATCGTCGCCGGGCCCGATCGAGCCGCGCGGACTGCGGCGATCACCGAGCTGACGAAGATCGCGCCGACCGCGATCCGCGAGATCGACGAGTGGCTCGCGCGCCCGCACGCCGCGTCGGTCGAGGAGCGCCGCGCGGTGCTCTCGACGATCAACGCATCGGTGCCCGACGCGAAGGGAAAGTTCAAGGGCCCGGAGCGGACGACGGGCAAGGAGCGCAAGGCCGACGACGACGTCGACTGGCTCGTCAAGCTGCTCGAGCTCGACGCCACCCTGCCCGGCCTCGGTGAAGTCATCGCCGATGTGGCCGCGATCCGCGCGCTGTCCGCGAGCAAGGAGATGGGCGCGGCGCAGCCGATCTTCGACGCGGCGTTCCGTGACGAGACGATGAGCTATCGCGACGAGTGCGGCCGTTATCTGCGCAAGATGGAGCCGTACTCGATCCCCGCGTTGACCCGAGAGTCCGCCGGCAAGAACGATCGCAAGCGCTACGCGACCTGGCAGCTCGAGCGCATCGATCGACAGGAGCCTGGCAAGGCCCTGGCGGCCGGCGCCGCGGACGAGCTGGTCACGATCGCGATCCTCGACGTGTTCCGCACGACGAAGATTCGCGAGGCCGTTCACGCCGTGTGGGGCAAGGTCAACGATGACCGCCCGCGGGTCCGCGCCGCCGCGCGCGCCACGTGGATGGACTACATCACCGGTCCGCCGCCGAAGCCCGCGCCGATGAAGAAGCTGCAGCTCCCCGGCGGCAAGCTCACGAAGAAGGAGAAGCCGCTGTGGCTGACCTATCGCGAGCTCGCCGACAACGAGCTGCGCCAGGCAGCGAACGAGCTCTTGCACGAGGACTATCCGATCGAAGATCCGATGTCCCTCGACGACCACGACCGCCGGGTCTCGGATGTGAAGGTCGACCTGCTCGAGGTCACCAAGCGGCTGTTCGAGTACTACGACGGCGAGCGCACGAAGCAGGATGGCGCGCAGTGGTCCGCGGCAAAGGCGAAGGCGGATGCGGGCGATCTCGCGACCGCGACCGCGATGCTCGACCGCTTGATCGCGCAGAAGCCCGACGTCGGTGAACGCGCAGGCATTGCGAAGATCTACTTCGCCTGGGGGAAGTCCCTCGAGGAGAAGCAGCAGTGGGCCGATGCCGCCGGCGCCTACTCGAAGGCGCACGGGATCGATCCCAAGGGCGGAAACGCCAACGATGCCCTCGCCGCGCACCACTACACGCTCGGCAAGTCGCTCGAGGCACAGGGCAAGGACGGCGGAGCCGACTTCCGGCGCGCCATCGCACTCAAGCCCGACTACGCACCTGCGAAGCGAGCGGAGGAGACCTCGGGCGGAGGCTCGCCGCGGCCGATCTGGATGCTCTACGCCGCGGTGATCGCTGGCCTGCTCGCGGCCGCCCTGTTCGCGGCAGCGATGGTACGCCGCCGGGCCTCGACGTAGCCGCCGCCCCTGCGCTACCAAGCGGGGGTGAGCCGCTTGATCGTCCTCGAAGGTCTCGACGGGGCTGGCACGACCACGCAGACGCGCCGGCTCGTCGAGCACCTGACCGCACGCGGCGACAAGGCCCACGCCACGCGCGAGCCGAGTGACGGTCCGATCGGTCAGCTGATCCGGCAGATGCTGACGGGCGGCCACGCGATTCCCGGCCAGTCGATCGCACAGAGCACGTTCGGCCTGCTGTTCGCGGCGGATCGCCTCGATCATCTCCAGCGCGAGGTCGACCCCAAGCTCGCTGCCGGAGTCACCGTGGTCTCCGATCGCTGGTACCACTCCTCGCTCGCGTACCAGGGCACCGGCGCCGAGCGGGACTGGATCACGATGCTCAACGCTCGCGCTCGGCGCCCGGACCTGACGATCTTCCTGCAAGTTCGCCCGGAGGTCGCAGCCGCTCGCCGGGTCGCGGCGGGCCGCGTTCAGGAGCTGTTCGAGGACCTGCGCATGCAAGAGGATGTCGCCGCCGGCTACAAGGCGACGAACTCCGAGCTCGCGGCACAGGGCGAGCGGATCGAGGTCATCGATGGCGAGGCCGCGCCGGATCTCGTGTTCGCTGCGATCGTGTCGCTCGTCGGCGACCCCCACTAGAAGTTGCGCTCTCCGAGGGGCGGCGTACGTTCAGGGGATGCGCTCTGCACTGCTCCTCGCCGCTCTCGTGGCGTGCGCTCCGAAGGTCTCGACGCTGCCGCCATCGTTCGACGAGGATCTCGGTGACCAGGCGCCCGTGCCCACGGACTCGGAGCCGCTGACCGACGAACAGCGCCCGGTCGCGACGCCCGGCAAGGTCCTGCGCGCGGGAACCATCGCGCGCGATCGCCTGGTCGCGGTGCTCGACGCGGGGCCCGCACAGTTCCTGCGCCAGCTCGAGGTCACACCGCGGCTGAACGGCGAGCGGTTCGTGGGCTGGCAGCTCGTGCAGCTGCTCGATCACACGGGGCCGTTGCATGACGTCGATGTGGTTCCCGGCGACGTCCTGCTCGCGATCAACGGCAAACCGCTGTCGCGTCCGGACCAGCTGCAGACGATGTGGGAGTCGCTGCGCACGGCGAACGTGGTACAGGCCCAGCTGTGGCGCGGCGACGCGAAGTTCACGCTCGACTTCGCGATCGAGCCCGCGGTGACGGAGATGACTCCCGCGCCAGCTCCGCCGATGCCGCCGAAGAAGAAGTAGGCGACTACTCGGGCACGCAGGTCGTCGGAACGCTTCCCGCGCGGCACTTGCGGAACGACCAGTCCCAGTTGTCGTGCGACCAGCCATCCGAGCCGCCGACGGAGGTCAGCGTGCCGCCTGCCCCGCCCCATCCAGTGTTCGACGAGGCGTCGGCCGCCATCTCGATCACGATCTCGCGCGCGGTGTCGTCCGAGCAGTCGCCGACGATCACGAGCGTCGACGATCCGCGGCTGAACCACTCGCCGCCGAACACGCACGTGATCGCGCCCGTGCACCGCGATTGCGGCTCCGTCGGCACGCAGTTCGCGACCGAGCCGGTGACGCAGTGCTCGCGAAGGTGGCCCCCGCAATCGGCGGGATCCGACACCACCGCGTGCAGCGTTCCGTCGCTGCCGAAGGCGTAGTAGGTCACCTCGTAGAGCGCATGCAGGGGCTGCTCGACCGCCCATAGACCCACGAACCGCGCATCGTGCTCGCGCGGCACCGGCGGATCGATCGGCGGCGGATCCGCAGGGCCACCCGCGACATTGGTACATCCCGCGACCACCAGCACACCGAGGAGGGCTCTCATGGCTCGGACAGTACCGCGATCGCGTGCGCCGGGTCGTTCGAGAACACGCCGTCGACACCCAGCTCTGCAAGACGTAACAGCTCGGCGCGATCGTCGACGGTCCACACGTTGATCGGTGTGCCAGCACGCTGCCAGGCGGCGACCGTCTTCTTCGTGCACAGCGTGTGCTGCGGATGCACGAGGCTGGCGCCGACCGCGATGCCGGCCCACCCGCGCCGCAGCGGGAGCGACTGGTCCTTGCCGAAGATGTAGCCGAGGGCGACGCCTGGAAGGTGACGATGGAGCTGAACCAGCGCGAGCGGATCGAACGACGAGACGAGGACCGTATCGATCCGGCCAGACGCCTTGATCACCCTCGCGGTCGCCTCGACCAGCGCCGCCGCTCTGCCGGGCTGGTCCGACTTGATCTCGACGTTGACCTCGAAGTCATAGGTATGAAGGACGTCGGCAAGCAGCGGAACGGGTTCACCGCTGACGCGCAGCTCTGCGCGCGCGGTCGCAGACGTCTGATCGATCAGGCCCGGTTGCCCGGTGAGGCGCTGCAAGGAGCGGTCGTGGAACACGATCACGGTGCCGTCCGCGTCGAGACGGACGTCGAGCTCGATACCGTCGGCGCCCGCTTCTCGCGCCTTGTCGAACGCGAGCATCGTGTTCTCCGGCGCATGCGCCGAGGCCCCGCGATGCGCCCACACCCGTGGAC
>JACCQV010000405.1 GCA_013813945.1 Deltaproteobacteria bacterium
ATCTCGGGCCGCGTGATCGGCTGCCGATACGCGATGATCGCCAGCGTCTCGAGCTGCGCGCGCGACAGCCGGACCGGACGGCCAGCGATCAGCTGCTGAACCCACACCGAGAACTGCGGCCGCGTCCGGAACTGAAAGCCACCAGAGACCTGCTGCAGGATCAGACCTCGCTCCGCGTAGTCGGCGGCGATCTCGGTCAAGGTCTGCTCGAGGCGCGCGACATCACTGACGCGGGTGAGCTGGCGCAGGCGCTGCACCGTGATCGGCTTGTCCGACGCGAACACCAGTGCTTCGACGAGCTGCTTGAGCTGGACGGAATCCATCGACGCCGCGCTGGTCGGCATCGCCGCCGCTTCGACCTCGGCATCACCTTCGATCTCGCCATCGGCGTGAGCAGAAGCCTCCCCGTCGCCCTGCGCTGCAAGCTCGCCGTCGCCCGACGCTGCCAGCTCGCCGTCGCTCTGCGCTGCAAGCTCGCCGTCGCTCTGCGCTGCAAGCTCGCCGTCGGTCTGCGCTGCAAGCTCGCCGTCGCTCTGCGCTGCAAGCTCGCCGTCGCCCTGCGCCGCAAGCTCGCCGTCGCCTTGCGCCGTGAGCTCGGCGCTCCGCGCCTCGAGCTCTGGGCCGACCCTCTCGGCCGGCTGGATGCCCGCGATCGGCATCCCCTCCACGCCGGGCGAGACCTCGATCGAGGGGACGTCATCCGCCAGTGGTCCGCTGCCCTCCGCGAGAACTTCCTCAGGGATGGCCTGGACTTGCACAGGCTGCTGCTTCGAACGACCGCGCTTCTTGCTCACAGGAACACCTTGGCTACCACGACGGTCCGACACTACCTATCGGTAGTCATCGCCGCCAGCCACCGTGTTCTCCATGCGGGCCCGGAGATCGTCCCCCGCGCGCTCGATGAAGATCTCCGCCTCGCCCCCACCGGGCTGGGTCAGTGAGATCAGCCGAAGCTTCGACATCTCGAGCAGCGCCAGAAAGGTCACCACGCCTTCGTGCCGGATCTCGGCGATCGAGCGCGCGATGCCGTCCCGAAGGAAGCTGAACATCGAGGTGAACGTGAACCGGCCTTCGACCTCGAGGCGGTCGGTCAGCTCGGAGATCTTCTGGCTGACGCTGAGGCGATCGATGAGGACGTTGTGCGCGACCTTGACCTTCGCCTGCTGCATCACCCGATCGAACGCCTCGATCAGCTTGTGCACGGGGAACGGCGCGAGGGGCGCGACCATGTCGGTGTTGACGCCTTCGCTGACGGCATCCTCGGTCGACGCACCGCGGCTCCACACGTTCCGACCGACGACGGGCCGACCGCCGAGCTGATCGGCTGCCTCCTTGTACTTCTGGTATTCGAGAAGCCGCTTGATCAGATCGGCTCGCGGGTCGAGCTCGACCTCGCCGTCCTCGTTGGCCTCGGCCTCCTCCTCCTCGGCAGCTTCGGGAGTCGGCAGCAGCTCGCGCGACTTGATGTGGCACAGCGTCGCCGCCATCAGCAGGTACTCACCCGCAACATCGATATCGAGCCCCGCCATCGCGTCGAGGTACTCGAGGTACTTCGACGTCACGAACGAGATCGGGATGTCCATGATCGACAGCTCGTGCTTCTTCACGAGGTGAAGGAGCAAGTCGAGCGGGCCCTCGAACACGTCGAGGGCAACCTGGTATCCGGCCTGATCCATTTACATCACGAGCGAAGCGAGCAGCGAGTACAGGTGACTCGTACACCAAAGTGCCGGCCGAACAAATACCTGAGACAGCGTTGGAATCAGTGCGAACGCCATCACGATGAACGGGCCGAACCGGGCGATCTCGTCGAACTTCGCCCGGTGCTTGTACGGCATGAACTGCTGCGCCACGTGTCCGCCATCGAGCGGAGGAATCGGGAGCAGGTTGAAGAACATCAGCACGAAGTTCGTCACGACCGCGTAGCTCAGGACCATATGCATCTGGCTCCCGGTCGAGAGCACACCCTGAGCGACGAGGATCGTGTGGACGGTCGCGACCACGATCGCGAGGAGAAAGTTCATGCCCGGTCCGGCAATCGAGACCAGGATCTGCGCCGTCGCCATCTTCCACTTGCGGTTGATCCGCGCGGGCTGCCACTGGACGGGCTTGCCCCAGCCGAAGCCACCGCCGGAACCGCCCGCGGCACCCCAGAGCCCACCCGCCAGGGGGAGCAGAAACGTACCAATCGGGTCGGCGTGCGCGAGCGGGTTG
>JACCQV010000426.1 GCA_013813945.1 Deltaproteobacteria bacterium
AGTGGCTCGGTCGTCACGGTCCGCGGGATGGCGAGCCGCAAGAACTACCTTCGCATCGTCGAGCCGACGTTCGCCGAGCTCTACGATCGCTACGAGCTCGCGGCTGCCGCGATCCAGTCGATCGAGCTGATCGGCACCGACTACGAGACGCTGCCGCCCGGCAACCCCGACATCGTGTGGGCCACCGGTGAGCAGGAGATCGCGGTCGCGCTTCGCGGTGAGGTCCAGAGCGGAAATTCGCCGAGCCTCGAGCGCCTCGTCGATACCTCGATGCAGCTCTCGATGGCCGCCACCGAGCGCCGCGCCTGGGACAGGCTCCGCATGCCGAACGCGACGGTCGGCACCTACGCGCTGACCGTCACCGCGGGCGACCGCCCTGCGGCGAACATGAACGTCGAGATCGTGGCGGGCGCGGACTCCATGCTGCTGCTCGGCAGCGCCTCGCCGTCGGTGGCAGCGAACGGTTCGACGTCGATCTGCTTCGCGGCCATGAACGGCCAGCGCTACGTCTATGGCCTGACCTGGACGTTCGTGGTCGACGGCGACACCGTGGTCCACGACCGCAACGACCTCAACCGCAACTGCGTCAGCGTGAGCGCGAGCGGGATGACGGCGGGCTCGATCCCGGTGATGGCGAGCGCCGGCGGCCGCACCGCGAGTACGACCGTCATGGTCGGCCAGATGGCGCGCTCGCTCGAGGTCGTCGCCGAACCGACCTCCGGGGCCCTGCTCCGGACCGAGTCGACCGCCGGCGTCCGCGCTTCTTCGGCGGAGTGAGTTACGATCGGCGCATGGCCGAGACCGTCTTCTCGAAGATCCTGCGCGACGAGCTGCCCTGCCACCGCGTCTACGAGGACGCTCACGTCCTCGCGTTTCTCGACATCAACCCGATCTCCCGCGGTCACACGCTGGTGATTCCGAGGGAGCCGGCGGAGCGACTCGAGGAGCTCTCCGAAGAGGCCGCCGCCGCGATCGGTCGCGTGCTGCCACGGATCGCTCGCGCGGTCCTTGCCGCGACCGGGGCCACGGACTGGAACCTGCTCCAGAACAACGGCAGGCCGGCTCACCAGGACGTCTTCCACGTCCACTTCCACATCATCCCGAAGCACGCCGACGGTAGCGGCCTCGGGGTCGGGTGGAAGTCGAG
Organism: Deltaproteobacteria bacterium; assembly: GCA_013813945.1. Classification (GTDB taxonomy): domain Bacteria; phylum Myxococcota_A; class Polyangia; order Haliangiales; family Haliangiaceae; genus JABFXX01. The sequence continues at coordinate 1,148 of JACCQV010000426.1, forward strand.
CAAGCTCCAGGACGGCGACACGCTCGCGAAGGAGATCGCAGCGAAGCTATGAGAACCGTCGTCCTGCTCGCCGCCCTGCTCGTTCTGCCGGGCTGCCTGATGACCCGCTACCTCGCGCAAGCGGGCGCCGGTCAGCTCGAGCTGCTCGCGAAAGCGCGGCCGATCGAGGAGGTCGTCGAGGATCCGAACACGCCGCTGCGCACGGCGATGCTGCTCGCGGAGATTCCCGCCATCAAGCAGTACGGCCGTAGCTACGGCCTCAGGATCAAGCGCAACTACAACTCGTACTCCTCGCTCGGCCGCCCTGCCGCCGTGTGGTTCGTCGGGGCCGCGGATCCCCTGGCCTTCAAGCCGCGCAAGTGGTGCTTCCCGATCGTCGGGTGCTTCGCGGGCCTCGGCTGGTTCGATGAAGATGATGGGATCAGGCACAAGCTCGAGCTCGAGGCGATGGGATACGACGCCATCGTCCGCCCAGCCTCCGCCTACTCGACCGGCGGCTGGTTTCCCGACCCGGTGCTGTCGACGATGCTCGGTGGCGGAGACGACGCATTCCCGGAGCTGGCGAACGTGATCCTTCACGAGTCTGTCCACGCAACCGTGCTCGTCGCGGACCAGCCATTCTTCAACGAGAGCCTCGCGTCGTACGTCGCCGACACGCTGACCGATCACTGGATAGCCGAGCGCTTCGGTCGCGGATCGCCCGAGGAGCTGGCGTGGACGCTGGGCCAGGCAACCGGCGTCCACCGGACCGCGCGGCTCCTCGGCGCGTACACGGAGCTCAAGACGCTCTATGAGAGCAAGCTGCCACGCGACCAGAAGCTTCGCCGCAAGGCTGACATCATCGACGAGCTCGTCGACGACCTACGAATTCGCCGGCGCCCGAACAACGCGTCGCTGACGGAGGCACGCGTCTATAACGGTGGCGCGGCGGCGCTGATCGATGCGCACCGCGCGTGCGGCGATCTGCGCAAGATGATCGAGTCCGCCAAGACGCTGACCCGCGCGGACTTTTCGAAGACGCTCCAGGACGACCTGGCCCCGGTCGGCAAGCTGATGGGCCAGCGTTGCCGCGGCGCGAAGTCCTGAGCAACAGGCGTGCTCCGCCGGTGTCCCGTCGTGGATGCTTCGGATCGTCTGCGTCGTTGTCCTCGCGGTCGCGGCCTGTGATGACCCCGCCCGGCTTCGCCTCCTGAGCTACAACGTCAACTTCGGGCTCGCTGGCGACATCGCCGGAGTGCGCGCGGTCGGTCACACCAAGGCCGACCTCGTCGTCCTCCAGGAGACGAACCCGAAATGGGAGCGCGCCCTGGTCGAGACCCTCGGTCGGCGCTACCCGCACGTGCGGTTTGCCGATCCTGACGGGCTGCCCGCTGGCGGGCTCGGCGTGATGTCACGGTTTCCGATCGTCGCGCTCGAGACCCTGCCGAGCGACGGCGGCTTCTTCGTCGCGTGGCGGATCGTCGTCGACTCGAATCTGGGTCGGATCCAGGTCCTCAACGTCCATCTCCGTCCGCCCGTCTCGGATCACGGCAACTGGGTCGTCGGCCTGTTCTCGACCCGCGGGGACCGCCTGCGCGAGCTCACCCAGCACCTCAGCCGGCTCGATACGACACTCCCCACGGTGATCGCGGGCGACTTCAACGAGCAGGGTGATGGGCTCGCCCTCCAGCACGCGAGCACGCTCGGCTACGTGGACGCGATCTCTCAGCACGCCGGGCCGACGCGGACGTGGGAGTGGCGCCTGGCAAGCGGACTGACCCTGACCTACCAGCTCGATCACATCCTCTACGACGCTCGGTTCAGCGCCGTTGCGGCACGCATCGAGGAGTCCGGCCGTTCGGATCACAGGCCGATCTGGGTCGACCTCGAACTGCGCTGATCACTGCGCGGCCGTACAGCGTCAGATAGAAAGTGGCGCCGCGCTCCCAGCCCGCTCACGATTCATCTCTGATGAGGGTCTTTGCTGTTGTTTTCGTCGCATTGAGCCTTCTCTCGACGGCGGCGTTCGCCGAGAAGGAGGCGACCAAGGCGAAACCCAAGCGCGTCGCCGCGACGACGTCGGCCAAGCCGAGCGAGGTCAAGAAGCAGCGCGACCGCTCGATCGGCGCACCGTGGTCGGGGCGGCTGCAAGGTCCGGTTCGGCTCAAGGAGGGCAAGCGCTATCACCTGCGCCGCCCGTGGCGAACGTACGCGACTCGCACGACGGTCGACCTCGTGCGCCAGGCGATCGTCGATACCCTCGATGATCTACCGAAGGCGCACGCACTGGCAATCGGCGATCTCTCGCAGGAGTCCGGCGGGTGGATCAGCGAGCACGCGTCGCATCAATCCGGGCGCGACATCGACATCGGCCTGTTCTACAAGAAGCAGCCGAAGGGCTATCCCGCCAGCTTCATTCGCGCGACCGCCACGACGCTCGATCCGGCTGCGACCTTCCGCTTGATCGCGAACTTCGCGAAGACCCGCGGCGATGACGGCGGCGTGCAGTTCATCTTCCTCGACCAGGGGCTGCAGAACGTTCTACTCGCGTGGGCCGAGAAGGCAGGCGTCAGCGAGAAGCGGATCGCGAACGTCGTCGCCGTGCTGCGCCACATCCCGCACCACGCCGATCATATTCACGTCCGCTTCAAGTGCCGCGAGCGCGACAGCGGCTGTCGCTGAATCAGCGACCGCGGAACTTACGCCAGGTGTCGGTCGCCTTTGCGACCAGACCGTCGCCGTAGAGCTGCTTGATCATCCCACGCAGCTTCTTCGTCATGTCCTTGGGCTGGCGGAAGCTCATCATGTTCATCGGGATCGACATGACCATCTCCGCGGTCGACTTGATTCGCGTGAACTCGCGAATGCCCTCGTCCCCGTGAATTCGGCCAAAGCCGGAGTCGCCGATGCCGCCGAACGGCAGGCTCGGAATGCCCGCGAAGCCCATCACGGAGTTGATCGAGGTCATGCCCGCGCGCAACCGCGCCGCGATCGTGCGGACGCTCTTGCCGCCGAACACCGACGAGCCGAGCCCGTAGGTGGAATCGTTCGCGAGCTTGATCGCCTCGTCGAGAGAATCCACGCGCTGGATCGGGATGACCGGGCCAAACGTCTCGTCGCTCATCACCTTCATCTTGTGGCTCACGCCGGTGAGCACGGTCGGCTGGATGTAATTGCCGCTGATGGCGTCGGGGCCGCCGGTCAAGACCTTGGCGCCCTTGGCGATCGCGTCATCGAGGTGATCCTTGACGATCGCGACCTGCGCTGTGCTGGTCATGGCACCGAGGTGGCCGTCATCGCCGCCGATCTTGAGCGCGCGGACGTTCTTCACCACCTCCTCGACGAACCGATCGTGCACGGCATCGGCGACGTAGACACGCTCGACCGAGATGCAGGCCTGGCCGGCGTTGGTCAGCGCACCGTAGACGCACGCCTCGGCGGCCTTCTCGAGATCGGCGTCGTCGGCGATGATCATCGGATCCTTGCCGCCAAGCTCGAGCAGCACCGGCGTCAACCGTTCGGCTGCCGCCATCATCACGCGCTTGCCGGTCGCGGCCGAGCCCGTGAAGGCGACCTTGTCGATCGCCGACTTCGCGAGCGCCGCGCCGGTCGCTCCGGCGCCGGTCACCACCTGGAGTAGATCGGGCAGCGCAAACGTCTTCGCCGCGATCTCTGCGAGCTTGACCGCGAGCAGCGGGGTCAGCTCGCTCGGCTTGAACACGACGGCGTTGCCGGCGGCCAGCGCGTACGCGATCGAGCCCATCGGCGTGAACAGCGGATAGTTCCAGGGACCGATCACGCCGATCACCCCCAGCGGGTGATAGCTGACCGTCGCGCGATAGTTCGCAAGCATCCCCGCGGACACTCGCTTGGGCGCCATGGCGACCTCCGCACGCGCGGCGGCATGCTGGAGGTGGCCGAGCGCCATCATCACCTCGGTGTACGCCTCGAGCAGTGGCTTGCCGTTCTCGCGGTGGAGCAGCTCGGCGAGCTCGTCGGCATCGGCAGCGAGCGCCTTGCGGAACGCGGTGAGCTCCTCGCCCCGCGCTTCGAACGAGAGCTGCGACCAGCTCTGCGCTGCAGACCGCGCGCGCGCGACGGCGGCATCGACCTCCGCGGCGGTGTGAACCGGCACGGTGCCGACGACCTCGCCGGTCGCGGGGTTGAAGCTCGAGAGACGATCGGTGGTCGGGGTGCTCGCGGCAGTAGCCATGCCGCGACCATGGCACTGAGCTTCGAGAGCCTCAAGCGTGAATGACCGGCCACGCCTTGTGGGCGCAGTTCAGTACAGGATGATCACGGCAATCGCTCCCGCGGTCCCCAGCAGCAGGAACAACGCGAGCAGGATCCAGCCCGTGTTCGATTTGATGCGTGGGTTCGCGACCTCGCTCGCGACCCGGGTCGCGCCGCCGGTCTGGTTCTGCAGCCGGTTGCCGACGTTCGTCTGCGTCGCTCCGACATCGGAGACGTCGTCGTAAAGACCGGGGTGCTGGGGGTGCTGCCCGGTGCCGGGCAGCGTCGCAACCTTGTTCTCCTGCTGGTGCGGAGCCCCGTGCTGCGGGGGCGTGTGGGAGCGGGGGTGAGCCGGATTGGTTCCGGACGAGTACTGCGAGCGCGGCGCCTGCGCGCGGGCGTTCTGCCGCTGCTGGTGTGACGAGTCGGTTGCTTGCCACGCCGCGGCGTCGGCTTCGCTGGGAGCTCGCGGCGACGGCATCGGCATCGTCCGCGACCCAGGCGGATTGGGCGACTTGCGCGGCGCGGGGTACTGCTGTTCGGGCCGCAGTGCTTCGACCGGCATCTGGTGATTCTCGACCAGCTGGGTCTTGTCGTTGTCGGTGTCGGCGTCCAGCCCATTATCGGGCTCGGTCTTGTCGTGCTGCGGGTGATGGTTGACCCAGGGCTCCCGCTTCGCACCGAACAGCTGGGTCATGAACCGACCCATTGCCGTGTTCGATCCGGTCAGCTTCGCGCGCACGGCGAACGCATCGAGTGCCTCGATCAGCTCCTGCGCCGTCTGGAATCGCGCCGCCGTATCATTCGCCATCGCGGTCAGCACGATTGCCTCGAGCTCGCGCGGATAGCCCGGCACCGCGATCGACGGCAACACGACGTCCCCAGCGACGATGCGCTTCATGGTCTCGAAGTCGTCGTTGCCCTTGAACGCCCGGCGCAGCGTGGTCAGCTCGTAGAGGACGATGCCGAGAGCGAAGATGTCGCTGCGTCGATCGATCGGCTTGCCCTTGCACTGCTCGGGCGACATGTAGCCGTACTTGCCTTTGATCGTGCCGCCGACGGTCTTGGTCGCGCGCTCCTCGGCCTTCGCGATGCCGAAGTCGAGCACCTTCACGCTGCCGTCGTAGCCG
>JACCQV010000433.1 GCA_013813945.1 Deltaproteobacteria bacterium
GCGCGAGATGGTCTACCTCGAAGCGGACGTTGTCATCGTGTTCGATCGCGTCGCGACCGCGGCGGGAACCACGCAGACCTGGCAGATCGCGGCGCCGACCCAGCCGGCGATCAGCGGCAACACCGCGACGATCACGAACGCGGGACACTCGCTCCGCATCACGCGCCTCGCACCGAGCGCCGGCACGATGTCGACGTATGACTTCCGCGGCGAGGCGGACTTCACGGGCGGCTGGCGCCTCGATGAGACCCAGGCCGGTGGCGATCAGCGGTACCTGCACGTGATGGCAATCGATGGCGCCGCGACCTCGACCACGACCGCCGGCGACGCCACGAACCCGGGCGCAACTGTCACGCTACGCGATGGGCGCACGGTGACCGTCACGTTCCACCGCGACAGCATTGGCGGCTCGCTCACGATCGACGGCGTGACCACGGCGCTTACGCCCGGCGTCACGGCGATCTAGGAAGACCTCGGATGGTCTCGGGTATGCACCTAGCGGGTGCATGCGCCACCTCCTGTACCTGGTCCTGTTCTCGGCCGCCTGCGGCGGCGCACCCAGCTCGCGCTCGATCTCGGTCGCGAGCGACCAGGTCTCGGCGGACAACCACAAGTGCGGGGCTTACGCGATCCGCACGGGGGCGAGGACCAAGGAGGGTGAGCCGATCACCCTGTGGATGCCGTGCTGGGACTACACCAAGGACAGCTCCCGGTATCAGGTTCGCGCCGACGCAGCGACGAAATCGAAGCTCGCGCAGGTCGAGCGCACCCAGTGCATCGGGCTCGCGCCAGCCGCTCTCGAACGATCACCGTTCGTTCAGGACAACGCGATCGAGGAGATCGTCCCGCATCGCGGCGGGGCGACGGTCCGTGGCGCGAACATCGTGTTCAAGCCGATCCCAGGCCTGACCGTCTCGTGGATGCGCCGCGCGATCGCGTGTCACCAGGCGCGGTGGCGAACGCTCGGTCAGCCTGCGACCTATCTCGCTGGCGATCCAACGCTCGTCGAGGGCGCGCAGGTCGATGTGACCGCGGTCGACGACCACATCGTGGTCCGGATCTCCAGCGACACCCCGGTGAGCGCGATGACGGCGCTCCAGCGCGCCAACGATCTCAAGGCGCCACAGACAGCGGCGCGCTAGCGGGCGGTCATGGTCTCCCTTCCCAACGAGAGCTCGGATGCAATCGAGAGGGTCGTGCGGCCCATCCACGGCGAGGAGGAGATCGATCAGCTGCGCGACCTGGTTGGTCCTGCGCGAATCGTGCTGATCGGCGAGGCGAGCCACGGCAGCCACGAGTTCTACGACTTGCGTGCGTCACTCACGCGCAAGCTGATCACGGACCACGGCTTCGCGGCCGTCGCGATCGAGGGTGACTGGCCTGACGCGCTGAGGGTGGACCGCTACGTCCGCCGCACGAGTGAGGACGAGTCTGCCGAGGACGCGCTATCCGGCTTTCGCAGGTTCCCGACCTGGATGTGGCGCAACGAAGCGGTCGCGGGCTTCGTGGACTGGTTGCGTGGCCACAACGCACGCCGCTTGACCGAGGAGCGCGTCGGCTTCTACGGGATCGATCTCTACTCGCTCCATGCATCGGTCGCGGCCGTGCTGTCGTTTCTCCAGGACGTCGATCCGGAGGCTGCGGAGCGTGCTCGAGAGCGCTACGCATGTCTCGACCATGCCCACGCGGATCCTCAGCAGTACGGTCTGAAGGCACACCTCGGTCTCAAGGCGGACTGCGAGGAGGAGGTGCTCGACCAACTGGTCGAGATGCAACGGAGGCGTGCGGCGCGATCCGGACTCGCGCCAGGCGGGGAGGCGTGGTTTCACGCGATGCAGAACGCGCATGTCGTCCGCGACGCCGAGGCCTACTACCGCACGATGTTCGCCGGCCGCAGCGCCTCGTGGAACCTGCGGGATACGCACATGGCCGATACGATCGACTTGCTGGCATCGCATCTCGGGAGTCCTGGCCAGCCCGCGAAGCTTGTCGTGTTGGCGCACAACTCGCACGTCGGTGATGCGCGGGCGACCGAGATGGGCGACGATGGTCAGATCTCGCTCGGTCAGCTCATGCGTCAGCGTCACCCCGACGAGGTCGCGCTGATCGGGATGACCACCGACCACGGTGTCGTCGAGTGCGCGCGCGACTGGGATGAGCCGGGCAAGCGTGAGATGGTCCGTCCGAGCCTGGACGGGAGCTGGGAAGCGCTGTTCCACGCCACCGGAGTTCCGCGGTTCATGGTGACGTCTGCGGCGCTGCGGCGTGTGGTGGGCGAGGGCGCTCGTCGTCTGCATCGGGCGATCGGCGTGATCTACCGCCCCGAATCCGAGCGGCGCAGTCACTACTACGAAGCGCAGCTCGCAGACCAGTACGACGTCGTCATTCACATCGACGAGACTAGCGCGGTCCGTCCACTCGATCGCCCAATGCCGGCACCGGCGCCGGCGAGCGAGTCCGAGCCTCCCGAGACGTACCCGACCGGGATGTGATCACGCGGTCGCGCTCGCTCGCACCGTGGCGAGCTTCGCGATCAGCTTCTTCGC
>JACCQV010000496.1 GCA_013813945.1 Deltaproteobacteria bacterium
GAAGAGCCCCAGGAATCCGAGCAGCGTCGGCACCGCCGAGACACTCCGGGCCCAGCTCTCGCTGAGCTGCGCATCACTCATCGCCTGGGCCGGGGTCGGGCTGTTCTTCGTCTGCTCGAGGACCGCCCGCGCCACACGCTCGTAGTCGCTAGGCGCGACGAACAGCCGGTAGATGCAGGTTCCGGAATTGCCCGCGAACTGCTGCAGGTAATCGAAGTGGGGGGCGATGCGACGAGCAACGAGGCCGCCCTTCGAAAACCCGACGATCTTGAGCTTGAGTGGGCCGAAACCGGTCGGCACTTCCGTGACCTGACCGATCTGGAGGTTGAGCTCCTTGGCGGTTGTCTCGGTGACGATCGCGCCGAGCGGACGCTCCTTCTTCCAGGCCTCGAACACGTCCTGCTCGACCGGGAAGATGTCCCGGTTCAGATCGACGCCGGATTCCTCTTCCCCGCTGATGATGTACGTCGGGCCATTAGGGATTCGCCCGAACATGAACTTCTGACACTGGACGACCTTCACGCCGTCGATCTTCTGGAACATGGGGTACCAGGCCATCGGCAGGTCGTTTCCGGCTCCCCCCGACAGCTTGGGCCAGATCAGGATCCGCGTCACTGCCTTGTCAGAGGAGCTGCGGGCGAACTTGACGAGCTCCAGCACCACCGAGGTGAACAGCACCACGATGGCCACCGTGAAGGCCATGATGACGACGTTCAGGACATGACGCATCCGCCTGTGCCTGAGGCTCCACGAGATGAGGCGTGCGTACATCCGAGGGTGAACTCTATGGGTAGGCGAGCTGTGGAGTCAACGGGCGGGCCGAGGTGCCGCTAGCGCATTGCTTTGATGACATCGAGGCGGCGCACCGACATCGCCGGCACCAGTCCGCCGATCAGGCCCATCAGGAGCCCGAGGCCGACCGCAACGACCGGGACGATCGCGATCGACACGAGCTCGAACGGCCCGATCGAGCCGACCATCCTGTGGATCAGCTCGTTGACGATGACCCCGATGATGGTGCCGATGGTCGCCAGGAGCACGCTCTCGAGCACCACCAGGCGTCCCAGCATGCTCCTGCGAACGCCGATGGCCACGAGCGCTCCGAGCTCCGGCATCCGCACGGCGACCGCCGCGTTCATCGTGGTCGCGATCGCAGATGCGGCAACGATGGAGAGCAGGACGAGCAGGATCAGGACGATCTTGAGGATTCTCTCCAGGCCGGCGCCGTTGGCTCGGCTCTCCCGGACCGAGATCGCCTCCGCCTCGATGCTCTTGTTGCCCTTGATCGAGGCGATGATCTCCGGCACGCGCGCGGCGGACTCCGCAACGATCGTCATCGACGAGGAGTTCTTCGCCTTCGTGTGGAGCTCGAGCGCAGCCCGTGGAGTCCAGACCTCGAACTCGAAGGGAGATCCCTCGGACGAGAACACGCCCGTGATGGGTGCTGCTCCGCCCGGCAAGCTGATGTCCGCTCCGATGCGCAGCTCGGGATAGTCCTTCGCGAGCCTCCTCCCGATCATGACCTGGAGAGTCCCGCTCTGTGGTGCGGAGCCCTCGATCACCGTGACGTGATGAACCTTCGTTGATTGTTCGTCGATCCCGCGGATCGTCACCGGTGCGTGATAGCGGGAAAAGTCTGCCGTGTTCACGTACACGCCCGATACGAGCTCGCGCGACGCCAGCGGGCCATCCCCCGCCTTGCTGAGGCCGTCGAGCAGGACGATCTTGCGCGCCGTGTCCAGCGTGAGCTTGCTGCCGCCCTCTCCCGAAGCACCCTTGCCCAGGACGAGGATGTTCTCCGGCGGAGACGTGTCGATGACCGCGCTGCGGAGGCTGAGATACACCGAGAGCCCGACGGCGCTGCCGGTCACGAACAGGGCGATCGAGAGGATCGTCAGGACGTTCGAGCGGAACCTCGTCATGAGGCTCCGGTATGCATAGGAGAAGAAGACCATCCGTCAGCTCCTGATCAAATCGCGAGTTGCCTGCACGCTACCATGAGGACGGATCAGCTCTGTTCCATCTGCTTGCGGAGGCTGAGCGGTCGCATGTCAGTCCACACCTCTTTGATGTGATCGAGACACTCCTGCTTGGATCCCTGCTTACCGACTTCTCGCCAACCATTCGGAGGTTCGCGATCGGCGAGCCAGATCGAATACTGCTCCTCGTGGTTCACCACGACCTTGTAGGCGCGGGTGTCTTCGTCACTCATGCTCTCCATCTTATATCGATCTCGACCTTCGCGCAGGGTACGCAGTCTGGGCATTCGTCGCCACGAGCCGCCAAAACCGCAAGGTGCGCTTCGTCCCGAAGCGGGCGCCCTGGCAGATCGCCTCTTCACGTCGCCCCATGCCGAGCTGCGAGACGCCTTCATCGCCGTCCGGATCGGTTTCGGCCGATAGCTAGATCACGGCTTCGATCAGGTGAGGGCCGGGCTCACGTAGCGCACGACCGAGCGCCTCGTGCAGCGACTCGGCGGTCTCCGCGCGCGAGGCGGGGACGCCCATCCCCCGAGCGAGCAGAACGAAGTCCATCGCAGGATTCTCGAGCGACAACAGGCTTCGGGCGCGCGGCCCCGGATCCTTCGTCAGCCGTTCGATCTCGTTGCGCAGGATCTTGTACTCGCGGTTGCAGAACACGATCGTCGTCACGTTGAGCCCCTCGCGTGCCTGCGTCCACAGCGCCTGGATCGAGAGCACGTCGCCGCCATCTGCCGCGAGCGAGATCACACGTCGATCGGGACACGCGAGCGCCGCACCGGCGGCTGCCGGCATTCCCCAGCCAATGCTCGCTCCGGTGTTGAACAGCAGCGAGTGCGGTGGGCAGCCCTGGGTCAACGGCAGGAAGTCGCGCGCACCCGAGGTCGAGGTCTGGACGACGATCGCGCCTTCGGGGAGCAGCGCGCCGACGACCGCGTTGATCGCCGACGCCGTCAGCGTGCCGGTGGGCACGCCGGGGCGTCCAGCTTGCTGGCGGATCGCTGCACCGCGCGGCGCGTCGAGCGCATCGGCGAGCGCCTCGAGCGCGCCGACGATGTCCTCGCCGGCACTCGCCAGCTCGACCACATCACAGCCCGAGGGAATCAGCGGCGCGGGCGTGTCTTCGAGGAGAAAGTACGGCTGATACCGCGTCGCGCCGACGAGGATCAGCGAGCGAAACGTCTTGAGCGCTTCGAGCGCGGCGCTCGGAACCAGGCACGGGATCATACGAACCGCGGGCAGTCCGGCACCGCGCTCCCAGCGCCGCGGAATCGATTCGGCCAGCAAGGTGCACCCGGTGACCGCCGCGATCCGGCCTGCAGCGTCGAGCCCGCGCGGGTTGAGGGCGCTCGCGTGAAGGACGAGCGCGACCGCTGCCTTGTGTTCGGTCACCACGCGCGCGACGCGATCGACGACACCGCCGTCGACGCTGCGCGGTGGTGGGACGACCAGCGGCTCCACCGGGCCCGCACACGAACCGCTCTGTGCGTTGGCGGGCAGGATCAGCGTCGCGACCTGGCCAGGCGCCTGGCGGGCCGTCGCGATCGCCTCGGCCGTGTCGGCGGCCACGGTCTGCGACGAGCTCGCGACCTTGCACCAGTGCGAGACAGGCCGAGCGAGCGCCAGGACATCTGCCGCGAGCGGCGTGAGATCGGGATCGCGCTCCGCGTTCTTCCCGACCAGGTTGACGATCGGGCTCGGTGCTTTGCGCGCGTTGTGCAGGTTCGCACTGCCGTTGCTGAGCCCGGCGCCCTGGTGCATCAGCGTGAACGCAGGACGGTCCGCCATCCGGCCGTAGCCGTCTGCCATGCCGGTGCAGACGTTCTCGTGCAGACCGAGGACGGGCCGCAGCTCGGCGATCGCATCGAACGCGACCAGAAGCTCCATCTCCGTCGAACCCGGATTGCAGAAGCAGTACTCGATACCCGCGGCGGCGCCGGTGCGCAGCAGAGCCTCTGCACCGTTCACGACAACATCCCCGAACATGAACCGCGGCGTGTGAATGGCATGATCAGCTCTTGGCGATGTTGACGATCTTCAGCTGCGTGAACTCCGCGAGCCCTTCGGCTCCGAGCTCGACACCGACGCCCGAGCTCTTCGCGCCCGCGAGCGGGATGTGGGGAGCGAGCACCATGTGTTGATTGACCCACACGGTCCCGGCGTCCATGCGATCGGCGAGTGCCGTCGCGCGGTCCACGTTCGCGGACCATACGGAACCGCCGAGGCCAAACGCCGACGCATTGGCGCGAGCGAGCGCGTCCTCGGGATCGGTGTACTTGATGATCGGAAGGATCGGGCCGAACTGCTCCTCGTCGACGAGACGCGTCCCCTCGGCGATGTCGCGAACGATCGTAGGACGCATGAAGTAACCGCGCTTGTCGGGTACATCGCCGCCGGCGATCACACGGCCACGGTGCTTCGAGTCCTCGAGCAAGTCCTTCAGGCGTTCGAACTGCCGCTTGTTCTGCACTGGCCCGATCTGCGTCGCCGGATCGAGACCGTCGCCGACGATCGTTGCATCGGCGAGTGCCGTCAGCTCTGCACAGACCTGATCGTAGACCGACTCGTGCACGTACAGCCGCTTGATCGCGACGCAGAGCTGGCCGGCATTCCGGAACGCGGCCCAGAACAGCTTGGGCGCCACCTGCTTCGGATCGACGTCATCGAGCACGATCGCAGCGTCATTTCCTCCGAGCTCGAGCGTGACGCGCCTCAGTCCCGCCGCGGCGTTCGCCATCACCTTGCTGCCGGTGACCGTCGAACCGGTGAACGAGATCTTGCGGACGTCCGCGTGCGACGTGAGTGCGTCGCCGAGATCGTTCGCGTCGGTGATGACGTTGAGCACGCCACGAGGCAGCACGTCCTTGATCAGCATCCCGAGACGTAACGTCGTCAGCGGCGTCGTCGCTGCAGGCTTGAGCACGATCGTGTTGCCGGCGAGCAGCGCCGCCGGGAGCTTGAAGGCAGCGAGGGCGAACGGGACGTTCCATGGGACGATCGCAGCGACCACGCCCAGCGGCTTGCGGTGCGCCTCGACCCGGCGCCCCGGGCTGTCTTCGATCACGCGGACAGGGAGATCCTGTGACGCGAAGAAGCGGAAGAACGCCGCGGCTCCGCCCACCTCACCGGTTGCCTCGCGCAGTGGCTTTCCCTGCTCCTCGGTCAGCGTGCGAGCCAGCTCGGCGGTGTTTGCCTCGATGATGCCGGCGATCTCCACGAGCGCCTTCTTGCGGACGTCGATCGGGGTCGCGCTCCAGCCGACGAACGCGGCCTTCGCCGCGGCGACTGCCTGATCGAGCTGTGCGCGGGACCCGCGTGGACACACCGCGAGGACTTCGTTGGTCGCGGGGTTCTCGACGTTCATCGTGCTGGCGCCATCCACGAGGGCGCCGTCGATCAGCAGCTTGTAGTCCATGTCAGCGCTTCCTCTTGCACTCGAACAGCACCGTGCCGGTGTGCCCGGCCGGCCCGATGACTTCTTTCTCGAACGCGACCGCGAGTCCGGCCTCGGCGAACAGCCGGCCCCACTCCTCGCGGCTCCACAGCGCCTGATCCGTGAACTCGTGGAACAGCTTGAACACCTTGGACATGGCGTCGCCCTGGCCGGCATCGAGAGGATCGGTGATCTTGTCGACGATCAGCAGCCGACCGTTGGTGGGATGAAGGAGACGTCGGAGCGCGGTGAACTCTGCGACCGCACCGGCAAACCCGGCACGAAAGAACTCGTGCACGACGAACAGCCCCGTCACGACGTCGCACGTACCTTCGATGTCAGGTCGCTGCTCGAGAAGGGTTCGGATGTCGGTATGAACGATCGAGCAGTGATCGAGCTTCGCGTCGGCGAGCGTCTTGCGCCCGAGCGTACACGCCGCGGCATCGATCTCGACACCCAGGCCCTGCTTCGCCTTGGTCCGGTTGAGGAGCTCGACGAGGAAGGCCGCGGACCCGCAGCCGAGGTCGACCACCAGCTTGGGGTCGGGGACGAGCTCTGCCCGGTCCAGGGCGAGGTCGTAGTTGCCGCCCTTTCGGCGAGACGCCAGATCGGTGCCCAGGGCAACGAGGTGGCCATCGCGTGCGCGCGCCTTCATGTCGTCAAATGCGATCTCCCGCGTCGTCAGGGGACCCATCGACGACAGCACGCGACCGTAGCCACCGATGACGAGCAGGAATGGGCCGAGCCCACCTTTGACGAGCATGCGGCCGCGCTCGGTGAGTCGGATCGCCAGGTCCTCGCCGGCGTGCGTCTTCTCGAGCACCTGGTTCTGCTCGAGGTAGCTGACGAGAGCGAGCAGGTACCCGGGCTCGAGGTTCTTTGCGTCACGAAAGGTGGCGAGACGGAGCTCCTTGTCGTCTCCGTTATCGAATGCCGCCCACAGGCCACATTGATAGGCGGCCACGATCGCCTGCGACACGCAGTATCCGGCGAGGCTGCTCGAAACGAAATCAGGCGGAGTGGTCGGGGCAGACATGGGTCACGCGCTTCCCTTCACCACCAAGCTAGCACCGCCGCAGGGCTGGCCACCATGTGGTCACATGGATCAGCGGTAGGCGAGCCCGATCTCGAACGTGCGTGGGGCGCCTTCCGTATCGATCCCCGCGCGGCCGACGAGGTAGCGCCGGTCGAACAGGTTCTGGCCGGAGACGAAGATCGAGACGCCGCGGCCCAGCGTTCTGCCGATGCGCGCGTCGAACAGGATGACCGATCCGATCGACTGCGTCTGCTGGTCGTCCTCGAACTGACGGCCGAGGTGGCGCATCTGCGCGCTGATCGTCGCGAACCGCGCGTCGTCGAAGGTCAACGATGCGGTCGTCCGGAACCGTGGGTCCTGGGGTAGGCGCTTGCCCACGAGTGTGGGTGCTGCCGGCGCCGTCGTGACCTTGCCGTCCATGAAGGTGTGCGCGATCGTGGCGATCCACGCAGGCGCGGGCCGCCAGCTCGCGTCGAGCTCGAGCCCGGCGACGCGCGCGCCGCCGAGGTTCTGGCGCTGACGTGTGGCGCCGCTCGGGAGCGGCGTTTCCAGCGTCACGTTCGCGATCGCATCGTCGAGCTGGTTCCAGAACGCGGTCGCGCGCACGACGACGGTGGGCAGCACGATCTGAGGACCCGCTTCGGCGCCCCACAGCGTCTCGGGTCGAAGCGCATCATTCGCCGCCGTCAGGACCGTGCCGACCTGAAACGGCCGGTACAGCTCGTTGAGGGTTGGTGCACGGAATGCGCGATACACGGAGCCGCGCACCGAGACCACGTCGGTCGCATGGACGATCACGCCGAGGCGCGGATCGAGCTCGAGCTCGCTCGTCTCGCCGAGCTCGGTCGTCATCCGATCGCCATTGCCGAAGGTCCGCGTGCTCGACGCATCGCGGTTCTGCCAGGCATCGAGCCGTAGCGCGGCCGCGAGCTCGACGCGCGAGCTGACCCGGATCGCGTCCTGGAGGAAGACCCCGAGGAAGCGCTGTTCGCCGCCCGCCTTGCGCTCGATCAGGGTGTCGTCCTCGATCATCGGTGGCGAGAGCGAATCGGTCGCCGTGCCGGAGACCCGCCGGCCATCGACGCCGACGACGATCACGTGGCGCTTGCCCACGGGCTCCGTCCACATCGCGAGCGCGCCCTGGTTGTTCGATGGAGTCCGCTGGCGACTCGCGAGCGTGGCTGTCTCGCGGTTCGGCGTGACGCGCGCACGCGTCTGGCGAAACAGCTGGTCGCCACCGAAGACCTCGAGCTGCAGCTCGCGTCCATCGCGTACGAGCTTGGTGCCGGCGCCGTACGTCACGGTCCGGACGTCAGCGGTCGTGAACTGCGTGCCGGCCTCGAGCGACTCCTGAAACCAGCGTCCGGTGGCGTGCGTGGTCCACCCCGCGCGTACATGCTCGAGGCGAAGCCCGGAGCTGCCGTGCCAGCTGCTCGCGCGACCGTCGATCGGCCCACGCTGCTCGGCCGCGATCGGCGCGTACCCGCCCGAGCGAAACGCCTCGGCGTCCGCAGCGACGCCAAAGTCTGCGGACCGGTGCGTCGCGCGCGCTGCAGCCCGGCCGGTCTCGAGCGAGCCGCCCGCGATGACCGCCTCGAGGGTTCGTGGTGTGATCGGGCGCGAGAGGATCTGCACGACCCCGCCCAGCGCGAAGTCGCCGAACAGTGCGGAGGCCCCGCTCGGCGCGGCCTCGATGCGATCGATCCCGAGCGGCGAGATCGATCGCCAGTACATCCAGCCGCCGAATGGATCGTTCGCTGGAATTCCGTCCCGCAGAACCAGCGCGCGGGACACTGCCGACGGCCCGACTCCGCGCAGGTTCAGCCCCTGTGATGTCGGATCTGCGACGAGGCTCGAGCTTCGCCGGAACGTGCCGACCGAGGGCAGCATGCGCAGGAGCTCGTCGGTGAGGACGAGTGGTGAGCGAGCGAGCTCGCGCTGATCGATCACGGTCACCGCCGCCGGCGTATCGCGCACCGCCCGCGGCAACCGCAGGCCCGTGATCACGATCGTCTCGCCAGGCACATCGCTCACCTCGCCGTCGGCATGTGCCGGCGCTGTTGCGACGAGCGTGAGAGCCAGCGCGAAGGCGGTGTGATTCATCCCTGCGCGACGATACCAGCCGGTGGGCGGCGGGATCGGATATTGTCGGGCGATGAACGTGGAACCAGCCGAGCTCGTCGCGATGCTATCGAAGGTCAAGAGCGGCACCATCCAGGACGGGCTCGACGAGCTGGGCTTGTTTCATCAGAGCCTGCCGCCGACGTACCGGATGATGAGCCCGCCCAAGCAGCGCGAGGGTTTTGTCGGACCGGCGAGGACGCTGCTGTTCTACATGCTCGAGGAACCGAAGGTCGGACCGTTCGAGCGCAGCGTGAAGTTCTGGAAGTTCCTCGAGCAGTACATCAAGCCCGGTGACGTCGTGGTCGCTGGCTTCGAAGCGGAGATCCCCAACTGCGAGCTCGTCGGCGGCATGCTCGGCACGCTCTACGAGCAGCAGGGTGCCGCGGGCTGGATCGGTACCTACGTGCGAGATCTCCACGAGCTGCACGCCCTCAACATGGGCTTCATCGGCATGGGATGTCACCCGGCGATCGCGCGCGGCCGGATCATGCTGCGATCCAGCGAAGCTCCGGTCACCCACGGTGGGGTCCAGATCTCCACGGGCGACTACATCGTGGCCGACTCGGATGGTGCCGTCGTGATCCCGGCCCGGGATGGAACGCTCGAGAAGATGTACGCCTTCGTCGCGGACTACGTCCCGAAGGAGCACGCGGCGAAGCACGACATGGACGCCGGCGTCTTGATGAGCGACGTCATCGATCGCCACCGCATCCTCTGATCCGGCGTGACGCCTACGGCCGGCTCAGAAGAAGCGGCCGCAGTCCTTGAACGTCACCAGGATCATCAGCACACCCAGCACCATGATCCCGCCCATGTGGACCATGGCTTCGATCTTCGGGTTCGCGCGCCGCCTCGTGATCAGCTCGTAGCCGAGGAACACGAGTCGTCCGCCATCGAGCGCGGGAATCGGGAACAGGTTGAACATGCCGAGGTACACGCTGAGCATCATCACGAGCTCGATGCCGGCGACGAGGCTGAAGTCGAACGCGTTCTTGAACTCCTCGGCGATCCGGATCGGGCCTCCTGGATCGGCCTTCTCGGTACCGGCGATGATCCCGTACAGCCCCTTGGTGATCACCTTGGTCTGCTCGATCGGATAGACGAGCGCTCGCCCGCCGGCATCGATGATGCTGATGTCGATGACATCGTGTTGACGCGTGCGCGAGATACCGAGCAGCAGGTGGTTCGACGACCACTTGGTGATCGCGACCTTCGCGGGTCCCCGTGCGGTCCCCAGCGCGCCGCGAAGGAAATTTCCGAGCTGACCCGTCACGAGCTGCGGCGTGATCGTGAAGTCGTGCATCTTGCCATCGCGCAGGACACTGATCAGGAGTGGCGCACCTTGCTTGGCGGTGACGCGGGCACTGAGACCGGGACTGCCATCGTTTGCGAGAATCTTCGCGCCATCGACCGCGATGATGCGATCGCCGCCCTTCAGCTTTCCGGCGGCGTCAAAGCCCGGCATCACGTCGACGACGCCATACCAGCGCTCCGTGCTGGGAACCCCGTGGCACGTGTAGAGGCCGAAGGCGAGAATGACTGCAGAGATGTAGTTCGTTGCGGGGCCCGCGAGGATCGTCAGGAACCGCTGCCATGCGGGCCGGTTCGGATACGCGTGCACATCCTCGGGATCGACCTCCTCGACGATGTTCATCCCGCGGATCTCGACGAACCCACCGAACGGGATCGGCGCGAGCTGGAAGAGTGTTCCGCCCTTCGAACGCCAGGACAGGCCTTTGATGGCAGGACCGAAGCCGATGCTGAAGCGGTCGACCCGCATCCCGCACCAGCGCGCGACGAAGTAATGACCAGCCTCGTGGACGATGATCAAAAACGCGAGCGCGAGAACGGCCTTGAGCCAGCCGAGGTAGGCGACGACGCCCAGGCCGACGACCGCGAACAAGACGTACACGCGACGAGTATAGCAGCCGCTTCGCGTCGGAACGAACGCGAGAGTGCGATCAGCTCCAGCGAGCGAACGCGCGGAAACTGCTGACCGTGGCCTTGGCCGCGACCCCCGTCGGGCCGGAGACCTTGATCATCAGGCTGCGAGCCTGCAACCGCTTCATCAGCCGGCGGTGCATGGCGGGCCCGAGGAGGCGTGCTCCGCGGAACGCGGCCAGCGCACGCACGCGATGGGCAACCGTGTAGCGGGTCAGCGCGATCTCGGCATCACCGTCGTTGGCGAGCAGGCGGCGACACGCCTCGCCGACACCATCGAGCGAAGCGCTCGCGACATCAGGCGTCGAGACGACGAGCAGGGTGCCCTGTGCGCGCGAGGCACCGACGTCGATTCCCTTGCCGCGCCCCGAGGCGTGGGTCACCCGCAGCTCGGGGACCTCGGCGCGGAGGAGCGCGAGGACGGCGTGCGAGTTATCCCCGGAGTCCTCGTCGATCGCGATGATCTCGAACGACAGCCCGATCCCGCGCAGATGCTCCGCCGTCCGGCGTACGGCGATCCCGACCGCCTCCTCGTCATCACCGAATGGCAAAATGACAGAGACGTCGAACCGGGTACCCTCGGACATCGACTCAGAAAGAAGCACCAACCGTGCCGCCATTAGACTGCTGTGTCATCACACGGCCGTCTGACAAACGGCACGTGATTGCGGCGACTTGGACACTCCCGGCCAGGCAGTGGTCGGACCAGAGTGCGAACTCGTTTACGCACTGCGGCGCGAGTCCGAGTCATGGGTTTCTCACCAGGCGCGTCGCCACGTTCCCCCAGTCGAGGTCGGCGACCGCCGCGCGAAGGCGCTCCGCGTCCGGCGGCTCGGACAGGAGGCGATCGATGGCCGCTGCCAGCTCGCGTGGACGGTCGGGTCGGACAAGCGCCACGGCGGGACCGAGATCGGACAGTCCGCCGACCGCGGACGCGACCACGGGCACCCCGGCCGCGAGCGCCTCGAGCGCGATCATCGGCATGCCCTCGGTCCGCCCGGTTGGGGTGACCCGCGATGGAACGACCACGACGCTCGCCTCGCGCAGCAGCGCATCGCGGCGGGCGGTATCGACGGTCCCGAGGAACTCGATTCGCGATGTGGCGCGACCCGCGTCCGGACCTGCGGCGCCACCGGGGGCCGGACCCGCGGCACGACCGGCCGGACCCGCGGCACGATCGGCGGCCACTTCCGCGGCGCGGCTCTCGAGCCGTGATCGCTCGGGGCCATCGCCCGCGATCACGAGGCGCACCGGTGCGCGGAGATGCGCGATCGCATCGATGGCGACGTCGACGCCCTTGAGAGCCACGAGGCGCGCCGCGATCACGATCGTCGGTGGGCGCGTGGGCGTGTGTCCGATCCGAGAGAACCGCGCGAGGTCGAGTCCCATCGGCTGGACCGTCGCGATGTCGAGCCACGGCGCGAGTGAGGGAGCCGCCTCGCGCGCGATCGCACGTAGTGGCTCGCTGACGAACGCGAGCTGCGCATCGCGGCGATACAGCGCATGAAGGACGGGCCCGAGCAGACGCATGCGGCGCAGCGTGTGGATGTCGCCACCGTGCGCGATCGCGAGCAGCGGCAGCGCGGTCGGCAGTGCGGCGATCGCCGACGGCACGAGCCAGTGCGCGATGATCGAATCCCACCGCCGTGCCCTGCGCGCCACCGCGAGTGTCATCCGTGCGGCGAGTAGCGCCGCCGATGCGAGCGTCCGCACCGGGTGCTGCTCGAGATGATCGGGCGCGCCGCCGCGATCGAACAACGCGCTCGCGATCCAGGTGGCGCGCGATGCAGGTCCCGGCGTACCCGCGGCGATCACCTCGACGTCATGGCCGAGTGCGCGCAGCGCGTCGACATGCGCAGCGACGAAGCTTCCCGCTGGATCCCTGGACGTGCGTGGATACGAGGTCGTGATGACGCCGAGCTTCACTGCGTCGACCGGTGCTGCGCGCCGGTCCGGCGCCGCGCCCGCGCCGCGAGACGAGAGCCCCACGATCGCAGTAGCACCCACGGGATCGGGTGGATCGCGGTGCCGAGGTTGATGCCGCTCTTCCAGTGCTCGCCGTAGATCGGACGCACCGGCACATCGACGACACGCATGTCTGCACTGTGCAGGCGCGAGAGGAGATCATTCGGATAGCCGTACCGGGGGAACAGCTCGTCGAGCGCGACCGCCTCGAGGGCGCTGCGGTGAATCGCGGTGTAGCCGCACTGCGAGTCGAACACGTGGCGATACCCCGAGGTGACGCGCGTTGCCGCGGACAGCAGCACGTTGCCGAAGATCCGCGTCGCCGGCATCGCTCTCCAGATCTCGGGATGGAGGAACCGGTTGCCTTTGACGTAGTCGGCGGTCCCGGCCGCGATCGGATCGAGCAGCGCCGGCAGATCGCGCGGATCCATCTGTCCATCGCCGGCCATCACGACCGCAACATCCGAACCGATCGCGAGTGCGCGGCGATACCCGGTCGTGATCGCGGCGCCGACACCGCGGTTCGCCGGATGACGAAGCACCTCCACTCCGGATGGCATCGCGCGCTGGGTCGCGCCGAGCTCGGCCTGCGCGCCGGTGTCGTCGCTCGATGCATCGTCGATGACGATCACGTCGTCGACGAACTCGGGCACGGTCTCCACAGTCTCGACGATCGCGCGGCGCTCGTTGAAGGCCGGGATCACGACGGCGACGCGAAGCGCCTTGTACATCGCAGCGGTTGTAATCCCTCGGGAGTCCCGCGTCCACCGTCGTTCCGCGCGCCGCAATCCTCGTCGCCCCTGTCACCCCCGCGTGGTACAGGGATGCCGTCTACGAGGGTGTTGTGCTCTCGAATCAATCAAACGGGGGGAGTCCTCCCGGAACACAAAGAAGATTCGTCATGGCCGGTGGAGTCAACAAAGTCATTCTCGTCGGAAATCTCGGCGCCGATCCGGACATGCGCTACACGCCGAGCGGGCAGGGCGTCTGCGAGCTGCGCATCGCGACCAGCGAGAGCTGGAACGACAAGAACGGGCAGCGCCAGGAGCGCACCGAGTGGCACCGCGTGGTCGTGTGGGGCAAGCGCGCCGAGGTCTGCTCGAAGTACCTGTCGAAGGGCCGCCAGGTCTATGTCGAGGGTCGGATCCAGACCCGCACGTACGACGACAAAGAGGGCAACAAGAAGTACATGACCGAGATCATCGCGGCAGAGGTTCAATTCCTCGGCGGTGGTAAGGGCGAAGGTGGTCCCGGTGCGCGGAGCGGTCACGAGGGCGCCCCGCCTCCGTCGGATGCGGACTTCGGCGGCGGTGGTGGCAGCGGCGGCGGCCCCGACGACGACATTCCGTTCTGAGTTTCGATCACGGCGCGGACGTGAGCTCGACGAAGCAGCGATTGCAGGTGGCGTCCGTGCTGAACCGGTCGTCTTCGCATTCCTCTTCGGTGAGCACGCGGGCGGGAACCGGCAGCGCACGCTCGGCGACGCACACATTGCAGAAGTGCAAATCGATGCAGTCTGCGATGTGAGGCGGCCATCGATACAACATCGTTGGCGGGAGCTTCGTGCGCGCGCGCACCGCATCGGCCAGATGCTCGCAAACGAGTGCGAGGCCTGAGCGTCCGTGGAC
>JACCQV010000512.1 GCA_013813945.1 Deltaproteobacteria bacterium
ACGCCGCCGACCGCGACCTCGATCTCGCTCCGGGTCAGGCGCTCGCGCCAGGTCAGCGGCCCGCGCACCGTCACGGCAGTGCAGGCTTCGTGGGAACGGGTCGCAGCTTACTCAGGACGTTGAGGAACACGGCAAGGTTTGTCTGGTCGTCCGGGGTCAACGCGATCGCGGGCAGCGCTGGGTCGAGCCCTGGCGTCTTCACGGAGCCGGCGTAGTGCGCGATCGCCGCTGGAACCGAGTTCGCCGCGCCCGTGTGGAACAGCGACGGCCGCAGCATCGCCCCGCGCAAGGTCGGCGTCCGGAACGCGCCGGTCTGCGCCTTGTCGACAAACCCGCGACCGGGGTCGCCTCGCGGATCGAGCAGGACGCGGTGAAATCCCCCGTCCGTGTATAGTGGCGGAGGGTGGCACCCCGCGCACTGCCCCTTGCCCGCGAACACGAGGTAGCCAGCGATGATCCGATCAGGCGTGACGCCCGGCCTGGGTGAACGTGCGGTCTGCTCCACGGAGTCCCAGTACGAGTCACCCTCGTACCGGGTGAGTACGAACGCGGACAGCGCCTGGATCGCGGCGGTCTTCGCATCGCCACCGACGCGCGCGAAGTGTGCCTTGTATAGCGGGAGCTCGAGGAGCGCAGGCAGAGCGGCGTCGAGCGTCTGCCCGAGCTGGCCGGGCACGTGCGCCGAGACCAGCGCGACGAGGGTGGGGTACCGACCATCCCAGCCAAACGCGTTGACCCACGCGAGGTTAACCAGCGTCGGCGTACGCCGGAGATTTGCCTTGCCGGCTGCCGTCTGATCGACCTGTCCCGAGTAGCCGCGAGCCGGATCGTGACACGACGCGCACGCGAGCTTGCCGGTCGTGGACAGCCGCGCGTCATGGAACAGCAGCTCGCCGAGAACCACTGCCTCGGGGGTGATCGAGGCGAGCTCTGGAGTCGACGGCAGTGCCGGCAGTCCTGCTGGTGTTCGCGGCACCGGCGGTGCGGGCGGCAACTGCGGAACCACCGTGCCGCCATCGTCGACCGGCGCGAGCGTCTGAGCGCTGCCCGCATCCTTCCTCGGGGCAGGGTCGGCCGGCTTCTTGTCGCCGCTTTTGGGGCACGCCGCGAGGAGCGCGAGGACAGCGAGCGAGAGGAGCTTCACGTAGGAGTGAGCTTACCCCACGCCGGAACAGCATCGAGCACACGCAGCACGTTGCCACCGAGGATCTTCTCGAGCACACGCGTGGAGACGCCGCGGCGCGACAACGCGACCGTCAGGTTCGGCATCGCGGCGATGTCTTCGAGGCCCTCGGGCGGAACGACGAAGCCATCGAAGTCCGAGCCGAGCGCCGGCACGTCGTCACCGGCGACGTTGATCACGTGCAAGATGTGATCGACCACGGAGTCGATCGACGCCGAGCCCAGGTACTTGCGCGAGAAGATGATGCCGATGCAGCCGCCGTTGTCGGCCAGTGCCCGGATCTGTTCGTCGTCGATGTTGCGCCAGTGCTCGTGCACGCCGAGCACGCCGGTGTGCGAGACCATCGCCGGCACCGTCGCGACCTCGAGCGCATCGAAGTAGCCCTTGCGATTGATGTGCGCGAGATCGACGATCACGCCGCACCGCTCGCACTCGCGCACGGCGTCGCGGCCAAACGCGGTGAGACCAGCGTTGGCATCGGAGCCGCGACCCTTCGCCGGGCGCCCGATCGCGTTCGCCGAGAAGTGGAGCAGGCCGAGATAGCGCACACCGCGCCGCGAGAAGGCCTCGATCGTCTCGAGGTCGCCTTCGAGCGCTTGGCCGCCTTCGATCCCACCGAGCGCTGCGATCTTGCCTGCGATCTTGGCGGCGCGAACGTCCGCGCCGGTGCGCGTCCACGCGAGCTGCTCGGGGTTCTTTGCCATCGCCTCGTCGAGCGCGTCGAGCTGACGCGTCACCGCCTTCGCGCAGCCGCGCTCCGGGTACGGATTGGTCCAGAAGCTGAAGAACTGACCGGCCATCCCACCCTCGCGCATCCGCGGGAGATCGACGTGACCGAGCATGTTGATCGCCTTCGGCATCGGCCGCTCGTGGCGTGCCGCGAGGTCGTAGCCGAGCTTGTCCATCAGCTTTGCCG
>JACCQV010000532.1 GCA_013813945.1 Deltaproteobacteria bacterium
GGTGGCGGTCGCGGCCACAGCTTGCTCCTGGAGCCGGGGGCGCTCGATCCGAAGCTCGACGAGCTCTCGTTCGAGGTCAGGCAGCACTCGAGCGACTGGCACCGCGCACTCGTGCTCTCGAAGCTGACGATGTTCGATGTCGGCGCGACGTGCTGGTCGAAGATGGTGGGCGACAAGGACCGCAACGTGATCGTTGCAGCCGCGAGCTACGCTGCGACGGTCACGAAGTACGCCGCGATGCTGACCGGCAACGACTGGGAGCGGATCAAGCCGGTCAAGCACGTCGAGATGATGGTCGACGCCTTCACCGACAGGTTCTCGTTGACCATCCACATTGACGGCGACGACTGTGACGTCGGCGGCAGCGCGGCCTGGCTTCGCTACTGGCAGTACGCCGCCAACGCGATCCTCAAGTATCCGCCGCGCACGGGAGGAGCTCACATCGACATCCATGTCTCGTCGTCAGCACGCGACATCACCAGCACGTTCGAGCCGGACGGATCGAAGTTCACCTTCACGGTGCCCAAGGACGCCGAGAGCCCGACCTGGGCGGAGCGGATCGAGAAGCCGTTCCGCCAGGCCTCGTGGGCCCTGTGATCGCGCTGTAACAAAGCTGTAAGCTGAACGTTCGACGTATCACGGCATCGTCCGCGCGATGAAGCACCTCGCCCTGGTCGTCTCGCTCGCGGCGTGTGGCAGCGACCCCGTCCCGATCACGATCGTTGCGCCCGCAGAGGTCGACGACGCGATGCGCGAGCTGGTCGCCCTCACGCCCTACGAGGGACTTCGCGTCGGCGCTGCCCCTGCCGCCGGCCTGACGATCGAGGTGTCGATCGATCTGAGCTGCCGCGAGTGTTACCGGATCGATGCCGCGGGCCCGGACCGCTGGACCGTCCATGCAGGCGACCTCCTGGGCAGCCAGTACGGGGTTGCTCACGTCCTCGAGAACCTCGGGTTCCGGTTCCGGACGCCGACGACCACGCTGGTCCCGGATCCGCCCACGTTCGACTCCGCAGCTGCACCGTCCCTCGGTGTCCTGCACGAGCCGGAGATCACGGGCCAGCGCGGACTCCAGCTCCACACGCTGCATCCGATCGAGGCGTACTTCGCGGTGTGGGAGCCGACCAGCGATCTCGCGGCGCGGCAGATCTTCGACTGGATCATCAAGAACCGCGGCAATCACGTCCAGTGGCCGGCGGTCGACGACATCATGGAGCCCGCGCGTCACGCCGCGTGGAAGGAGGCGACCCAGGGTCTCCTCGAGCGCGCGCACGCACGCGGTCTCACGGTTGGACTCGGGATGCAGATCTTCGGCAGCTCGAACATGCAACGCGCGTTCGATCTCTCGGACGACGACAGCGGCGCCGTGCCGTTCGAGAGCGAGCTCGCGCAGCGCCTGCCGCTCGTCACCGATGGCCTCGCGTTCGATGCGTATGTCCTCGCGTTCGGCGAGTTCTACGGCGAGGAACCGGATCGGTTCATCGGTGCGGTCAACACCACGGTCGCGGCGATCCGGCAGGTTCGGCCGAGCGCGGCGGTTCACGCATCGATTCACGTCGGTGCGGATCAACGCGTCACCTACAAGGGCGAGGAGCTGCCGTACTACTACCTCGTCAAGCACGCGGATCCGTCGATCGTCCCGAACGTCCACACGGTGATGTTCTACAACCTGTTCGAAGATGCCGGCGGCGCGTACGGCCACGACGACTTCTCGGAGCACCGCGCGTATCTGTTCGAGCAGATGCGAGCCGGTCGACCTGCGTCCTACTATCCGGAGAGCGCGTACTGGATCGCGTTCGACAACTCCGTCCCGGTGTTCCTGCCGCTCTACGTGCGCAGCCGCTGGCTCGATCTTCACCGGATCGCCGCGCAGGCTCGCGCCGAGGGCTTGCCGGGTCTCGACGGTCACCTCGTGTTCTCGTCGGGCTGGGAGTGGAGCTACTGGCTCAACGACTATGCGAGCCTGCGCGCGAGCTACCAGGTGCCCGAGTCGCCGCGCGATCTGATCGCCGACGCGTATGGCCGCGACCTCGCACCGGCGGTCGACCTCGTGACCGAGCTCTCGGAGGTTCAGGCGGCGCGGCTGATCGGGCAACGGCTCAGCCCGTACCTCGCTGGTCGTGACCTGCTGATCGATGCGGGCGACATGCTCGGCATCCACTCGCAGCCGGATCGCGTCACGTTCCAGGATCTCGCCCTCGGCGACGCCGCCCGCCGCACGGACTTCGTCGACCAGGTCCATGGTCCGCTCCTCGAGCTCTCCGCGGAGCTCGCCGCGATCCGGACCCGAGCTCATGCACTGTCATTGCCGTCCTCGCGCTGGAGCCGCGAGGTCATCGATGGCATCGACGTCACGGAGGCGCGCGTGCGCTTCATCACGGCAGCGTACTCCGCCGTGCTCGCTCATCTCGACGGGGACGCCGCCGGTGCAGCCGCCGCGCGCAAGCGCCTCGATGCCGCGCTCAAGGCCGGACGCGCCGCGGTGACCCATCGCCACTCCGATCCGCACCACACCGGTCCGGCGGAGCAGCTGTTCGGGCGGCCCGCGAACGCGACGGTCTACGGGTATGGCTATCTGTTCCAGGCCCACACGCTCTGCTACTGGGAGCGCGAGCGCGCGCAGGTTGCGACGATCATCGATGGTCCGTCGGATCCGATTCCAGCCTGCTGGCCCTGACCTCCTGTACGATGCAGGCGATGCGGATCAGTGGGATCGCGATCGTCGTGCTCGTGAGCGGGGTCCTCGCCGGCGTCGCTGGCGCGCAGCCTGTCTCCGACAAGGCAGCGGCGCAGGCCGCATTTGCCGAGGGTCAGCAGAGCTACGCCGCCGGTGAGTACCTGGCTGCGGCGGTCCGGTTCGAGTCCGCCTACGCGTCCGAGCCGGATCCCGTCTACCTGTTCAACATCGCGCAGGCCTACCGCCTCGGCAACGCGTGCGCGAAGGCGGTCAGCTACTACAAGCGCTTCCTCGCGGACGTTCCGAACCCACCGAACCTCGCGAAGGTGGAGCAGTACCTGCAGCAAGCCGAGGCATGCGCGGGAACGTCGACCTTGCTCCCTGCGCAGACCCCGCTTGCCGAGCCCCCGGTGCTCGAACCGCCCGTCAACGAGCGCCCACCCGCTGACGATCCCGGCCGCACGAAGCGCTGGCTGGGGATCGGCGGGATGGTTCTGGGCGGAGCCGCGCTCGGGGTGGCCGTCTACTACTCGGCCGAGGGCAGCCGGTTGACCGAAGAGCACAACAGGCGCCGAGCCATGTGCCCCTGCGATGCGGGCTACGCGGATGACCTTCGCGCCGACGGTCGTCGCGCGGATCTCCTCGCATATGTCGGGTACCCGGTCGGCGGGGTGCTGGTGATCGGCGGCGTCGTGCTGTACCTGCTCGGTCGCAGCTCCGAGAGCTCCTCGATCGCGGTCGTGCCGACCTCGGACGGCGCCTATGCGGTCGGTGCGTTCACGTTCTGAACGCGCACAGCGGCGCGTATGTAGGTGAACGGTTCCCTGCACTTGGGAGGCGGAAACCCCGAGCGCCAGACCGTATACTGGGACAGCGTGCCGCTGACTCCCAGCAAACCGCGCCGCGCGGGTTCGCCCGCCGGTGTGGACGATCACACCGACGTGACGTCTGCAGCGGCGCTGTGGGACGGCCCCGAGCCGGATCTCGACGTCGATCGTGAGCTCATTCACGATCCAGACGGCACGAAGAAGACCGGCGTCGCGATCCGGTCGGCCGCGCCGGTCCTGACTCCGACGAGCGAGCACGGGCCTGCTCCGAGCCGCGAGGACTACCACCTCGAGCCGGGCACGGCGCTCGGCGAGTACCGGATCGAGGGAAAGATCGGTCAAGGCGGGATGGGTGTCGTGTTCTCGGCGATCCACCCGCTGATCGGCAAGCGAGCCGCGATCAAGATCCTCAAGAAGGAGCTGTGCGCCGATCCGCACCAGCTCCAGCGCTTCGTCGACGAGGCGCGCGTCGTGAACGAGATCGGGCATCCGAACATCGTCGATGTGTTCGCGTTCGGCGAGATGCCGGACGGTCGCAGCTACTTCGTCATGGAGTGGCTGAAGGGCGAGACGCTGCGCGCCCGCATCGCGCACTCCTCGATGGGCACGGCCGAGGTCAGCGCGATCATCCGCCCGCTCGCACGCGCACTCGAGGCAGCGCACGAGAAGGGTGTGATCCACCGCGACCTCAAGCCGGACAATGTCTTCCTCGTCAAGGTCCGCGGTGAGGAGCCGACGGTCAAGCTGCTCGACTTCGGCATCGCGAAGCTCGCGCGCAACGATCAGCGCGTGGAGAAGACCGCGACCGGCGCGATCGTCGGGACGCCGCAGTACATCGCACCGGAGCAGGCGAAGGGCTACGCGATCGATCACCGCGCGGATATTTACGCGCTCGGCGGAATCATCTACGAGCTGTTGACCGGTCGCCCTCCGTTTGTCGCCGACAACGCGATGGAGATGGTGGCGAAGCACCTGATGGAGACGCCGATGCCGCCGTCGCACTTCGCGCCGAGCGTGATGCCCGAGCTCGACT
>JACCQV010000533.1 GCA_013813945.1 Deltaproteobacteria bacterium
GGACTCGCCGCGTTGCGCGATCACGGCGCCGGGGTGCGCTGGGAGATCGACGTCGGCGATACGTACTGGCTCGCGTCGCTGTTCTATCTCGGCGAGTGGCGCGAGATGGCGCACGTGACCGAGCTGCTGCTGCGTGATGCGATCGATCGCGGCGACGTGATCGCACAGCAGTGCTTGCGCAGTGGCCGCTGTAACCTTGCTTGGCTGATGCTCGGCAAGCCCGACGAGGCGCGCGCGCAGCTCGAGCTTGCGGAGCGAACGGTCGGGGAGGGCTTCTACCTCGCGAACGTCCAGATGCTCACCGCGGCCGCGAACATCGATCTGTACTGCGGCGATGCGGCGGCTGCCGCGAAGCGGCTCGATGATGCGTGGCCGCACCTCGAGCGAACCGGCGTGCTGCGCTTGCAGCAGCCGCGGATCGAGCTCCAGCTCCTGCGCGTGCGGACGCTGCTCGCCGATCCTCGTGCGGACGGCCACCTGCGAACCGCGCGAGGCATCGCAGACGAGCTGATCAAGGAGGGAGCACCCTGGGCCGTCGGTCTCGGTCACCTGATCCGCGCGTCGGTCCTGGCCTGGGCGGGATCGGAGGATCTCGCGATGCGTGAGCTCGGGGTTGCCGAACAGCACCTCCAGGCGACCCAGATGATGGGGTTCTTGCACGTCGCCCAGATGTATCGAGGGCGGCTCGAGGGAGGGGCCGCCGGCACTGCCCGGATCGACGCCGCCCGGGAATTGCTTCGAGATGCGGGGGCTTCTGAGCCCGATACAGTGGCCGCGCTGCTCCTGCCATGGCCGGGTGACGTCCGGTCACGCTTCGAGTAGTCTGCGGGCCGCGGGCCTGGATTCGGGTGATCCAGAGCCGCACGAACGACGTACTAACGGAGCCGGCGAGTCCGCCGGGACGAGGGAAGCAGTGTCAGATATCGCCTATCACATCGCCATTTCGAACAAGGTGGAGTTCGAGGATCTCGATTTTGATACCGCGCGCAAGCACGGCATCACGGATCAGGAGATCGAGACGCTGAAGTACTTCGCCGATATCGAGAGCCAGACCGTCTACTACTTCCTCGAGGTGGCGAAGCTCCAGGTGGTCCGTGACCCCGAGCTCCTGACGTTCCTCACGATGTGGAACTACGAGGAGTACTTCCACTCGTACGCGCTCACGCGGTTCATGGAGGAGTGCGGCGTGCCTGTCGAGTCCGCGACGGACCGCAGCACCAAGGTCCGCGCCGGCGCGCGCTTCAAGGCCAAGTTCGAGGACTTCGCACAGGGCCTGATCGCGAAGAGCGCCCCGAAGTCGTTCATCGGGTTGTGGATGTTCTGGGGTGCGCTCCAGGAGTGCCTGACCACGCAGGCGTACGAGGAGCTCGCGAACCAGACCAAGAACCCGGTGCTCCAGGAGCTCTGTCGCCGGATCGCGAAGCAGGAGCGCCGGCACTTCGCCTACTACTGGAGTGCTTCGAAGCGGCGGCTCGAAGGTCGCCCGAACACGCAGAAGTTCGTGCGGTTCATCGCGAACCAGTTCTACGCGCCCGTCGGTGGCGGCGTGAAGACCGACGAGGAAGGCGCGCGCCTCGTGGCGAAGCTGTTCCCGCAGGAGCGGATCTTCGAGGTGATGAGCTACATCGAGAAGAAGATGGCACTCCTGCCCGGCATGGCCGGTCTCGACTGCTGCACCGGCTGGGCTGCGAAGATTCAGCCGATCCTCCCCGAGGAGACGCGCGCGCGCTCGATGGGCGAGCGCCGTGATGCCCAGAAGAAGGGCGCGGACCGCGCGGCGGCCTGAGCTTCGATCTCCGGACTGCCAGACGGCGCAGCCTTTCGAGGACTGCGCCGTTTGTCGTTTCGGCGAACGTCGTGACTAGAACGCGTAGCCGATGCGGAAGTAACCGGCCGGCGTGACGTCCTCGCTGCTGCTGTACCCGGACTCGTCCATCTCCTGGTTCAAGTTGCGCGCGGCGCCGAGCGCGAACGCAACGTTGAGACCCGAGTCGAACGACCAGTGCCAGCCGAACAGCATCTCGGGACCGGCCATCGTCTCGGTGCCGCAGTCGTCGTAGCTCGAGTCGCACCAGCTGCTCTTGGAGCCGCGCATGATGAAGCCCGGCTCGATGAACGGGCCCGAGTAGACGCGGCGGAAGTAGATCGGGAGGCTCGCGCCGATCTCGTAGCCTTCGGCGCCTTCGAAGTTGACGATGTTCGCGTCGCCACGGATCGCGACGTGCTGGCTGACCGCATGGCTGACCGAGACGCCGTAGATGCCGAACATCCAGCCGATCGGGTTCGTCGAGATGTTGGTCTTGCGATAGCGCAGGACGTAGTCGCTCTTCTCGCCGACCTTCACGAGCGTGCCGTTGATGTGCGAGACCTCGCTCCACGGCTCGTTCTGCGGCGCGCCGTTGGTCGTCGTCGCGGGCCCCGCCGGCTGCGCGACCGAGCCGGGCGCCTGGGTTCCCGGGCCGTTGTTGATCACGACCGGGGCGTTCGGCGTCACGACGATCAGCTGGTCCGTGTGGGTGATCGGACCTTCCTCGGCGAGTGCGGGCGCCGCCGAGGCGACGAGACCGATCAGAGCGATGGCGACGGTGCGGGCGGTGTTCATGCGTCCTGCCATGAGCATTCGCGATGCCAAGTACCTCACCGACCGCGAAGTCCGCGCGGCTGTTGCAATTGCCACCCGTTTCCGGTGGCAGAGCCTGGTAGCCCGTGACGGGTGATTCGACGGAGTCGAGGGATTCCTGACACGCCTGTGGCGGGTCACCACGCATAGCCGACACGCAGGTAGCTCGTACTGGCAACCCGCTGGATGCCCGCAGGATCCGACGCCCAGGTTCGGGTCGCACCGATCGCGGCTGCGATCATCATCCCGGAATCGAACGCGTGCTGCCAGCCGACGTGAACCGCCGGTCCGAAGGTCACGACGTGCGTGGTGCCCGGATACCAGCCCAGGCTGCCGCCGAGACCGCTCGTCATCTGATCGCTCCCGAGATAGCCGACTCCTGCGGCCCACGTCTGCTCGTGACGTGCGACGAGCCCTCCTTCGAGGTACGCCCCCCGGCCAGCGGAGTGAAGGAACACCTGCGCCCCGATCCCGACCTGCTGTGGCCCCGACATCTGCCCGACATCGGCGGCGAGCGAACCATCTGCACGCAAGGCGACGCGCTTCGCGATCTTGTGCGTGATCGACAGGGCGTACGTTCCGGACACGATCCCGATCGGATCCGTGGAGATCGTGGTGCGTGGCTCGGTGTCTGCTGACGCTGTGGCTGTGGCCGTGATGGTGAACCCGAGGAGGATGATTCGCTTGCATGGCATGCGGTCTCCCCGAGCATCTCGGGTGCCACGCGCCGCGTGCAGCGAACTGCGCGATTCCGCGTGGCCGTACGGATCGGTTGCGCCAGTACGTCAGCAAACCGATTCGGGATCGCGACAGGCGTGCATCAGCGCAGAACGGTCAACGTCCGCATCGTGCCGCGCGTGACGCCGAACTGCTCGTGGACGGCAGCGCGCCGGACGACCTCGCTAGGTCCGATCGTTCCCGCGGCGAGCTGGGTATACGCATCGATCACCCGGCGGGTCTCGTCGGCGGTCTCGCGCACGAGCTCGATCCGCATCCGGCGCACGCCACGGGAAAGCAGATCCGGAACGAGGCTCGCCGCACTCTGGGCCTGCGCGTTGAACACGGTGTTGCGGCAGCCGACGTCGACGACGACGGGGTGGACGAGCCCCACGCGATCGCGCAGCGACACCGCATGCTCCTCGCACGGTCGGCCGCAGGTCTTGTAGTCCTTGCCGGTCGACAAGAGATGGGCGTAGACGCAGTGCTCGGTGTGGAAGGTCGGGATGTGATGGTGCACCGTCACCCCGATCCGACCGGCCGGCGTGGCAGCGAGCAGCGCGAGCAGCTGATCCCGATCGAGATCATGGGAGGCCGTGACCGTCGCGAGCCCCTTGCCGAGCACCCAGCTCGCCGAGATCGAGTTCGTGATGTTGAGCGAGAAGTCCCCGTGCAGCACGGGCCGCTCGGCGTCGGGGAGCGCAGCGAAGTAGGCGAGGGAGCCCCAGCTGCGGACGAGCACGTGATCGGGGGAGAGCCGCGCGAGATGAGCGTCGATTCGCTCTTCGCCCGGCTTCTGCACGCGCACCGTCGCAACACCGACGCGCGCTCCCCGAGCCTTCGCACGATCGACGGCCTTCGCGAGGCCGACCAGCTCCATCCAGTCGAGCTCGACCTCGCGCACCCCGGCGTCGAGCACGGCGTCGAGCTGCGCGTCGGTGCGGCACAGCGGGATGACGATCGCCGGTGCCTCGCCCGCGGGTTCCGGACTGCCGCGCAGCTGCTCGATCACCGATCCCGTGGCGAGCGTGCGATCAACGCGGACGACCGCCGCTTCGAGCTGCGTCACGAGCTGGCGCCGGAGCTCCTTGAGCTCGGAGACCGGAACGTGCAGCCCCGCGGCGAGGCCGCTCGTATCGACGCCCGCGAGGTGGAACGGGGTGCCGCCGAACCCGCCGAGCTTGTCCGCGACCACCTCGGGGGTGAGGCCGGCGCCGCGCGCGGCGGCGAGGAGCGAGACCGTGCTGGCGCGCGCCTCGTGTGCGACGCGTGCTCCTCCTCGGTCCGAGCTGAGGTCCACGCCGTGTGGGACGCGAGCGTCGATCCGCGCGATCACCTCGACGGGCGAGCCCTCCGCACCGCGGACCTCGATCCGAACCCCGATCCGACCGAGCGCGCCGCGACCGGCTTCTGCGGCCTTCTCGCCGGCGCGGTTGATCTTCGGGTCCGAGCTGATCCACACGAAGTCGCCTACGAAGACCCGCGACAGATCCGGCCCCGGAGTACCGAACCGCAGCCGGTAGCCATCCGCGATCGCGTCGACGGCGAAGATCGGGCCGCCCTGTTCCGCAGCCTCGGGTGTTCCGTGATCGAACACCACGCCCATCCCGGCGCGTGGCTCGATCTTCACGGCAGCGCTGGGTGGTGCTGCGGGTGCCGCGATCGCAAGCCCGCCGGTGGTGGGGCGCTGCTCCGCCGCCGGGACGACGAGCACCGTGTCGCGATCGATCTTGATCACCTTGCCGAGCGGCAGCCCGCGATGGCGTGGGAACCTGCCCTCGACGAGCGTCTGATGATCCGCACCGCCGAGGAACCCGGCAGAGATCCCGCGGCTGTACGCGACGTGGAGTGCGGTGTCATCGGCGGGGATCTCGAGCAGCGCCGGTGGCAGCACTTCACCGACGGCCTCGGCGGCGGCGCGGCGATAGTGAGTCACCGCGGTCGCGACGTAGTGCGGCCCCTTGAGCCGGCCCTCGATCTTGAGGGACGCGACGCCGATCTCCGCGAGTGCGGCGACGGCGGCGGTTCCTGCGAGATCTTTGGGCGAGAGGAGGTACTCGACCTCGCCCAGCTCGCGGTCCTTGCCATCGACGACGAGCCCGTAGGGCAGGCGGCAGGCCTGCGCGCACTGGCCGCGATTTGCCGAGCGCCCGCCCCACGCCTCGGACGACAGGCACTGGCCGCTCCACGCGACGCAGAGCGCGCCGTGGATGAACACCTCGAGGGGAATCGGCGATCCCGCCGCGTACGCGCGGATCTCGTCGACCGAGAGCTCGCGGGGCACGACCACGCGCGAGAGCCCGAGATCGGCGAGCAGGCCCACCGCGAGCGGGCTCGATGCGGTCATCTGGGTCGACGCGTGGACCTCGAGATCGGGACACACGGTTCGAGCAATCCGCGCGACCGCGGGATCCTGGACGATGATGGCGTCGGTACCGGCCGCCGCGACCCGCCGGATCAGCTCCTCGACGATCGGCAGCTCCGGCTCGAAGATCAGCGTATTGAGGGTGACGTAGATCCGGGCACCGGCGCGGTGGACCCACGAGACGATCTCGGCGAGGCCGTCCGACGGGAAGTTCTCGGCGCGGGCGCGCGCGTTGAAGCCGTCATCGAGGCCGAGATAAACGGCGTCTGCGCCGGCGGCCAGGGCGGCGGCCAGGGCGTCACGGTCCCCGGCTGGGGCCAGGATCTCGGGGCGGCGCATCTCGGGTCGACCTTTCCGGGCAGCGTTCCATACCACGTCGGGTGGAGGAAACCATCCTCACGTCGCACACTTGGCCTGCCACGACCCCTTGCACTCCGGATCCCCGGTTCCTTATAACGCACCTCCCTAGGACCCCCGAGGAACCCCACCATGACGTCTCTTGTAGCCTTTCTCGCCGCCGGCACTGACGCCGTTGCGGGCGTCGCAACCCGGCCTCATAGCGAGGCCCAGCTCGTCCTCCCGGACCTGCACCAGGTTCAATTCCTCGGTACGACGGGCTGGAACATCCTCGCCCTCGGCCTCGTCGTCTGCGCGATCGGCCTGCTCTTCGGTCTGATGAAGTATCAGCACCTGAAGAACCTGCCGGCGCACAAGGCGATGATCGAGATCAGCGAGCTGATCTACGCCACGTGCAAGACGTACCTGAAGACCCAGGTCAAGTTCATCTTCTGGCTGTGGGTCCTGATCGCAGGCGTCATCGTCGTCTACTTCGCGGTACTCGAGAAAGTACCCGCACCGAAGGTGATGGCGATCGCCGGGTTCAGTGTCATCGGCATCCTCGGCAGCGTGATCGTCGCTGCCTTTGGAATCCGGGTGAACAACTTCGCGAACTCGCGCGCGGCGTTCGCGTCGCTCCGCGGCAAGCCCTACGGTGTCTACGCGATTCCGATCGAGGCCGGCATGTCGATCGGCACCGTGCTGATCTCGCTCGAGCTGCTGCTGATGCTCGCCATCATGCTGTTCCTCCCCGGCGACTACGCCGGTCCGTGTTTCATCGGCTTCGCGGTCGGTGAGTCGCTCGGCGCCGCAGCGCTCCGGATCGCCGGAGGCATCTTCACGAAGATCGCCGACATCGGCTCCGACATGATGAAGATCGTCTTCAACATCAAGGAAGACGACGCGCGTAACCCCGGCGTCATCGCCGACTGCACCGGTGACAACGCCGGCGACTCGGTTGGCCCGACGGCCGACGGCTTCGAGACCTACGGCGTCACCGGCGTCGCGCTCATCACGTTCATCCTCGTCGCCCTTCCGAACATCCCGGGCATCACGGCCGGCACGTACCTCCCGAGCGGCGCGCCGTCGGATCCGGGCGAGTGGACGCAGATCGTCCTCCTCGTCTGGCTGTTCGCGATGCGCATCATCATGATCCTGGCATCGGTGTTCAGCTACCTGATCAACGAGGCCGTCACCAAGGCGAAGTACCAGAACGCGGCGAAGATGGACTTCGAGCACCCGCTCACCGTCCTCGTCTGGCTGACCTCGATCGTCTGCGTGGGTCTCACGTTCCTCGTCTCCTACTTCCTGATCGGCACCGGCCCTGCCGCGCTGCCCTACGGTCTGTGGTGGAAGCTGTCCGGCATCATCTCGTGCGGCACGCTGGCCGGCGCGATCATCCCCGAGCTGGTCAAGGTCTTCACCTCGGTCAACTCCGGCCACGTCCGCGAGGTCGTCACGGCCTCGAAGGAAGGCGGCGCGTCGCTCAACATCCTCGCCGGGCTGACCGCCGGTAACTTCTCCGGCTACTGGATGGGCCTCGTCATCACGGCCCTCATGGCCATCGCGTACCTGATCTCGACCTCCCTGGGCATGGCAGAGATCTTGTTCGCCACGAACGATCTCTCGGGCCTGCCGATGACCGAGTTCGCCTGCAAGGCCGCATCGGCCGTGTTCGCGTTCGGTCTCGTGGCATTCGGCTTCCTCGGCATGGGCCCGGTGACGATCGCGGTCGACTCGTACGGTCCGGTCACGGACAACGCGCAGTCGGTCTACGAGCTTTCGGTCATCGAGGGCAAGCCGGGCATCACCGAGGAGATCAAGAAAGACTTCGGGTTCACGCCTGACTTCGAGAAGGCGAAGATGTTCCTCGAGGAGAACGACGGCGCAGGCAACACGTTCAAGGCGACCGCGAAACCGGTGCTGATCGGCACCGCTGTGGTCGGCGCTGCGACGATGATCTTCGCGCTGATCATGCTCGTCACCGATGGCCTCAAGCAGGAGGCCGTTGGCAACCTGTCGATGATCCACCCGCCGTTCCTCCTCGGCCTCGTGGTCGGCGGCGCGATCATCTACTGGTTCACCGGCGCCTCGACGCAGGCCGTCTCGACGGGCGCGTATCGCGCGGTCGAGTTCATCAAGGCGAACATCAAGCTCGACAGCGGCCAGGAGAAGGCCTCCGTCGAGGACTCGAACAAGGTCGTCGAGATCTGCACGATCTATGCGCAGAAGGGCATGAAGAACATCTTCATGGTCGTGTTCTTCACGACCTTGTCGTTCGCCTGCATCGACCCGTACTTCTTCATCGGCTACCTGATCTCGATGGCGCTGTTCGGCCTCTATCAGGCGATCTTCATGGCGAACGCCGGCGGCGCCTGGGACAACGCGAAGAAGATCGTCGAGACCGAGCTCCGCATGAAGAACACGCCCCTGCACGAGGCGTGCGTCGTCGGCGACACGGTCGGCGATCCGTTCAAGGACACGTCGTCCGTCGCGCTCAACCCGGTGATCAAGTTCACCACGCTGTTCGGCGTCCTCGCGGTCGGCCTCGCACTGCAGCTGCACAACAAGGCGATCGGCTTCGAGCACGGCAAGCTCGTGAACGCGCCCGAGCCGATGTACGACTACATCCGGTACGCGGTCGCCGGCGTCTCGCTCGTGATCTCGATGTTCTTCGCGTACCGCTCGTTCTACGGGATGCGGATCGGCAACACGAGCATTGCTCCGGTCGCTGGCTCTGCCGGCTCGGCTGACGACAACGCGAAGGCGGAGGCCAAGAAGGCCGAAGCCCGGAAGGAAGCGGCGAAGGAAGCCGCCGAGATCGAGGCCAAGGCCGAGAAGCAGGCCGAGGCTGGCAAGGAAGAGGCGAAGAAGGACGCGGCGAAGAAGGACGCGACGACCAAGGCCGACGACTAGGCCAGGCGACTTCTCCTCTCGCGACCTTCGGGGCGTGCGCAACCGCGTGCGCCCCGTCGTCGTTTGATCTCGGGGCGCCTGTGGGCGGTCAGCGCACGAGCGCTTCGATGACGCCTGCCATCGCGGCGGCGAGGCCAACGGTCATCAGCGCCAGCGTCGCGAACGCGCGCGCACGGAAGCTCGCACCACAGGTTGCGTGTCGCATGACTACCTCCCGGGCGCGTCCGCGGCGGCGTGGTTCGCTGCCGGTCGTCGCGCCTCTTTCTCGTTGAGATGCGGCGAGCTGCCGCGGGGTTTCGCGATCAGCACCGGGATCGCGATGGCGACGACGGCGAGGAGCACATAGAGCGCGATCACGCGCTTGAGAAATGCGGGA
Organism: Deltaproteobacteria bacterium; assembly: GCA_013813945.1. Classification (GTDB taxonomy): domain Bacteria; phylum Myxococcota_A; class Polyangia; order Haliangiales; family Haliangiaceae; genus JABFXX01. The sequence goes on from JACCQV010000533.1 coordinate 9,331, forward strand.
CGCACGAGTGCCAGGCCGGTCGGCGTCATCGCTCGCACCGAACATGTTCGGAAGCTCTGTGGAGCTGCTGCACCACCTCGAGCGCGACGCCGACCATGCCAAACAAGATGAACAGCCCGGCGGCGGCGTACGGGGCACGGGCTTGCCAGGCTCGTAGCTGCGGTGGTTTCACTTCAGGCGTCAGTCGCATCAGCGGATCCCGCCGAGCTGTTCGACCACGAGGGCGAACACCATCAAGCCCGAGAGCAAGCCGACGGTGAAGAACCGGACGAAGCCCCGTGGCGGGCGGGCATAGCGCTGCAGGGTGACGTGCATGCAGGGTGACCTCAGCAACTCGCGGACCACGCGGATCGATCACGCAAGCCCGCGATCTGTCGTCGGTCGCGGACAGCGCGACACACGGACGAGACCTCCGTCGTGCCAGAGAGGCAAGCGTGATAGACCGCTGCCATGGCCGAGACGATCCGGGCAGCGCGCGGCACCGAGCTCACGTGCAAGGGCTGGCAGCAGGAAGCCGCCTTGCGGATGCTGATGAACAACCTCGATCCGGATGTCGCCGAGCGCCCCGAGGATCTCGTTGTCTACGGCGGCACCGGCAAGGCCGCGCGGAGCTGGGAGGACTATCACGCCATCGTGCGCGAGCTGCGCCGGCTCGAGAACGACGAGACGCTGCTCGTGCAATCAGGGCGCGCGGTCGGCGTGTTCCGGACGCACGAGGAAGCGCCGCGCGTCCTGATCGCGAACTCGAACCTCGTCGGCAAGTGGGCGACGTGGGAGCACTTCCGCGAGCTCGAGAAGGCCGGCTTGATGATGTACGGCCAGATGACCGCGGGGTCCTGGATCTACATCGGCTCACAGGGCATCGTGCAGGGCACGTTCGAGACGTTCGCCGCGGCCGCGAAGGTTCACTACGGGCCGGGCGCGGATCTCGCCGGCAAGTTCGTGCTCAGCGGTGGGCTCGGCGGCATGGGCGGCGCGCAGCCACTCGCCGCGACGATGGCCGGCGGTGTGTTCCTCGGCGTCGAGATCGATCCTGCGCGCGTGCAGCGCCGGCTCGAGACGCGCTACCTCGACGAGCTCGCACCGGATCTCGACACCGCGCTCCGCAAGGTCGCCGAGTACACCGCGCAGAAGCGCGCACGGTCGATCGCGATCGTCGGCAACGCGGCCGACGTCTACACCGAGCTCGTGAAGCGCGGCGTCACCCCGGATCTGGTCACCGATCAGACGTCGGCGCACGATCCGCTCGTCGGCTACATCCCGCAGGGCCTGACGCTCGCGACCGCCGCCGAGCTGCGCGAGCGCGACCCCGTGGAGTACGTGCGGCGCTCGCGTGCATCGATGGGTATCCAGGTCGAGGCGATGCTCGCGATGCAGCGCGCCGGCTCGCACGTGTTCGACTACGGCAACAACATCCGCGCCCAGGCGGAGATCGCCGGCGTGAAGGACGCGTTCGCGTTCCCGGGGTTCGTGCCGGCGTACATCCGGCCGCTGTTCTGCGAGGGCAAGGGCCCGTTCCGATGGGCCGCGCTGTCCGGTGATCCCGACGACATTCGCGTCACCGACGAGGCGGTCCTCGACGAGATCCAGGACGATCCGATGCTCCATCGCTGGATGAAGCTGGCGCAGGAGAAGATCGCGTTCCAGGGACTCCCTGCGCGGATCTGCTGGCTCGGCTACGGCCAGCGCCACCGCGTCGGCCTGCGCTTCAACGAGCTGGTGCGCACCGGCAAGGTGAAGGCACCGATCGTCATCGGCCGCGATCACCTCGACTGCGGCTCGGTCGCCTCGCCGAATCGGGAGACCGAGGGCATGAAGGACGGCACCGATGCGGTCGCCGACTGGGCGATCCTGAATGCGCTCGTCAACACGGCATCCGGTGCGACCTGGGTCTCGTTTCATCACGGTGGCGGGGTCGGCATCGGCTACTCGCTGCATGCAGGCATGGTGATCGTCGCCGACGGCACGCCGCGCGCTGCGCGCTGCCTCGAGCGCGTCCTGACCTGCGATCCGGGCATGGGCGTGATTCGCCACGCCGACGCGGGGTACGAGGAGGCGATCAAGACCGCCGACGAGCGCGGCGTGGTCATCCCGCGCCGCCGGTGACCATTGCGCCCGGCGCCCGCCCGGCTACGGTTGCGGTGTGGGCCAGAGCGGTCGCAGCTGCAGGAAGGTCGATCGGCGGGGCAAGCTCGCGGGCGAACCGTTCGACGTTCAGGTCGCGCCCGGCAAGGTGCGGATCACGTTCCGCGGCCGCGTGGTCCGCACGTTGACCGGCACCGATGCCGATGCGATTCGCGATGCGATCGCCAGCCGTGACGACGCCGCGGTGCAGCTGGTCCTCGCCCGCAAGACCGGCAACTTTCAGCGTGGCAAGCGTGGCAACGAGCGCTGAGCTCGACGCCGCGCGCTACGATGATCGTGCCGCATGACGCCTGACCTCGTGATCCGCAACGCGCGCGTGCTGACGTGCGAACCCTCGCGGTCCGGGCTCGGTCTGATCGATCACGGCGCCATCGCGGTCCACGATGGCGTGATCGTCTGGGTGGGAAGCGACGACGACCGGCCCGGTGCGACGCGCGTGATCGACGCAGGCGGCAAGCTCGTCACGCCGGGGCTCGTCGATTGCCACACGCACGCGATCTTCGCAGGCGATCGCGCGAACGAGTTCGCGATGCGCGCAGCAGGGAAGGGCTACCTCGAGATCGCAGCCGCCGGCGGCGGCATCTCGGCGACGCTTGGTCCCACTCGCGCCGCGACGGATCAGGCGCTGATCGCGCTGACCTCGGCCCGGCTCGATGCGGCCGTCGCGACCGGGACCACGACGATCGAGATCAAGAGCGGCTACGACCTGACCGTCGCGGGCGAGCTGCGGCTGCTGCGCTGCGTCGCGGTGTGCGCACAGCGGCCTGCACCGCGGATCGTGCCGACGTTGCTCGCGCATCTCGTGCCGCCGGACCGCAAGGCTGATCGCAGCGCGTTCGTGCTCGAGATCTGTGACCGGCTGATCCCCGAGGTCGCGCGCGCGAGGCTCGCGACGTCGGTCGACGTCTACTGCGACGAGGGTGCATTCACGCTGGCGGAGACGCGGTCGATCCTCGGCGCGGCGCGCAGCGCGGGGCTCGCCGTGCGCGGTCATGTCGGTCAGTTCACGGACCTCGGCGCCGCCGAGCTGCTGTCGGAGCTGTCGGCACTGTCGGCCGATCACCTCGAGCAAATCTCTGATCCGGGGATCGACGCGCTCGCGGCGGCGGGTGTCGTCGCGGTGATGCTCCCGGGAGCGTGCGTGCAGCTGCGGTTACCGGTGCCGCCGATCGAGCGGCTGCGCCGGGCGGGTGTCCCGATGGCGATCGCGAGCGACCTGAACCCCGGCTCGAGCTTCAGCTCTGACCTGCCCTTGCAGCTGTGGCTCGCCACCACGCACTTTGGAATGACCGTCGAGGAAGCATGGCTCGGTGTGACTCGCCACGCGGCCAGGGCGATCGGCGTCGCGACTGCGGGGCGACTTGCCTCGAACGTGCCGGCCGATATGATCGTCTGGTCGTGCGACGACCCGGCGACGGTGCCATATCAGTACGGTGCCTCGAGGATCTTGATCGACACCGTCTTCGTCGGCGGCCTCGAGACGTGACGAGGATCGCTGGGCGGGGTGCGCGCAAGTGGGACTCACGTCCAGTTCACCGTAAATCGTCGTCGGAACGCTGATGATCTCGTCACGTTCACTGTCCGCTGCGGCTCGACCTCGCGTACGATGAAAGCGATGTCGGGGCCACAGCGCACCAAGGGTGAGACCCTGCCGGTCATGGGCGACGAGCTCGATCGCCTGAAGAAGCAGACCCAGACCTCGGTCCCGGTGGTCCGCTCGGTAGCCACCGCAGCCAACAAGAACGTCGTTCCCGCCAAGCGCGCCAACACTGCGCACGGCATCGTTCCGCCGCCGCCAGACCGTGCAGGCGACGGCGATGACGATGATGAGGTCGTGATCGAGATGTCCGCCGAGGACGACGTGCAAGCGCCGCACTCGCATCGCGCGAAGTCCGAGACCCTCGCCGATCCGACGACGACCGAGAGGCTGGCCGAGGCCGCGCGCCGTGCACCGGCGCCTGCCCCTGCGGCCGCACCGAACCGGCACGTCAAGCGTCGCGACAGCTGAGCACGCACGACACCACGACGATCAAACAGGACGATCGGGGCCGACGATCCGCGCGGACGATCCGCGGCTGACCGCGGCGAGCAGCGATCCATCATCGATCATCGCGCGCACCGCGCGGATATCCGGCGCGATCGGCCGGTCGACCATCATCGCCGGAACCTTCGCGCGAATCACGGCGTGCACAGCCTCGAGTGGCGGCGTGGTCCGCAGCGGCCTGCGTAGGTCCACTCCCTGCGCCGCGCACAGCAGCTCGATCGCGAGCACCGTGCGAACATGATCGTGGATCGTGGCCAGCTTGAGCGCGGCGGTCGCGCCCATCGACACGTGGTCCTCGCGCCCGGCCGACGATGGAATCGAGTCCACCGACGCGGGGTGCGCGAGGATCTTGTTCTCGGAGACCAGCGCCGCGGCGCTCACCTGGGCGATCATGAAGCCCGAGTTGAGCCCGCTGTCGGGCGCGAGAAACGGCGGCAGCCCCGACGATAGGTGCGGGTTGACGAGCTGCTCGATCCGCCGCTCGCTGATGTTCGCGAGCTCCGCGACGGCGATCGCAGCAGCGTCGAGCGCGATCGCGACGGGCTGGCCATGGAAGTTGCCGCCGCTGATCATCTCGTCGCCATCGGGACCATCGAGGAACACGAGCGGGTTGTCGGTGGAGCTCGCGGCCTCGCGCTCGAGCACCGTGCGTGCGAACGCGAGGACGTCCCGGCTCGCGCCGTGGACCTGCGGCATGCAGCGCAGCGAGTACGGATCCTGGACCTTGCCGCAGTCCTTGTGTGACTCCGCGATCTCGGAGCCGACGAGCAGCTCGCGCAGAAACGTCGCAACCGCGATCTGACCCGGGTGAGGCCGCGCCGCGACCACGCGCGGATCGAACGCGCGCGCGGTGCCCTTGAGTGCCTCGAGCGACATCGCGCCGGCGAGGTCCGCGATCCGGCAGGTCACGTCCGCATCGTGAATGGCGAGGCCACCGACCGCCGTCATGTGCTGGGTGCCGTTGAGGAGGGTCAGGCCCTCCTTGGCCTCGAGCACGAGCGGCTCGATCCCCGCGCTGCGGAGCGCATCCGCCGCGGCCATCGTCTCTCCGCGGTACTCGGCATCACCCTCGCCGATCATGCCGAGAGCCAGGTGGGCGAGCGGTGCGAGATCACCCGAGGCGCCCACGGAGCCGCGTGCGGGAATCACCGGGTGGACCCCGGCATTGAGGAGCTCGCACAGCCGTTCGCAGCACACGGCACGGGCACCGCTACGACCCGTTGCGAGCACCGCCGCGCGCAGGAGCATCATCGCGCGCACGCAGTCGCGCGCCAGCGGCAGCCCGACGCCAGCCGCATGCGAGCGCACAAGGTTCTGCTGCAGCTGGACGACCTGGCCCGCGGAGATCCGGACCTCCGCCAGCGCGCCAAACCCGGTGTTGACCCCGTAGACGGCGGGCGCCGCGTCACCGCCACGAACCACGGCATCGACCACCTCGCGAGCCCGCACCATGGCGGCGTGTGCGCGGGCTCCGATCTCGACCCGGCGACCTCCACGGGCTACGGAGGAGATCGCTTCGAGGGTCAGCTCGTCTTCACCGAGACGCAGGGGCGCGGACACGGCGGCTGTATACACCCAAATACGCGGAATGACGGTCCCCTGCGTTGACACTCCAGGCGCTGATCTGATGATCTTTGTCGAACTTGGGTACGTCACCCGAAGACGAACCGGGCGCTGAGGAGGGCGCTTCGGGGACTCCGTCCGCCGATCCAGCCGAAGGGCCGATCGCAGCGGAGGATCACGTCTCCGGTCCGAGCTCCGCGGTCCCGAAGGATCGCCCGATTGGTGGCGGTCTCGCATCGCGGATCGACGCGATGATGGTCGACGAAGGGGAGGGGAGCGCGGGCGTCGATCTCGACATGGACGACTTCGAAGAGGTCGATGAGACGCCACTTCGTCCGACGCCGCCGCCGATGTTGCGACCACCCGTTCCTGCGGTGCCACCTCCGCCGCCGCGGCCGATCATGGTCGTCCCGCCACGCATCCCCGGCGTCGCCAGCACGATGAAGATGCCGCCGATCGCGCCACGGCCACCGGCGGCGATGCGGACGCCGGGCCCACTCGCGGTCGTTCCCGTGCCGCCGATGCCGGGCGCGATGCGCCCGATCACCGTGCCGCCGATGAAGGCGCCACTCGACGATCAAAAGACCGACGAGA
>JACCQV010000574.1 GCA_013813945.1 Deltaproteobacteria bacterium
CCCTTGAACGGCCAGGTGTTCTCCTCGATGTCGGGCTCCTTCCCGATGAACAGCATCAGGAACAGCGCCAGCCCGCGCCTGGTGCCGCGGATCCGATAGAGGTCCACGGCGCGCTTGATGAGCGCCCGCTTCTGCGCCTCGGGCCAGTCGAGATCGAGCGTGAAGGCTGTCCAGCCGGCGAGCCAGTCGAGGAAGTCGAGCGGCGAGACGTGCGGATCGTAGAACCGCCAGCCATCGATGAGGTTGACCTCGATCGAGTCGAACATGTGCTCGAACACGAAGCACACCTCGCGAACGAGGTTGCGACCGACGCCATCCGAGCGGCGATAGATCGCGGGCAGGTTCTCGAGCAGGCCACGACGCGCGACCCAGATCGTGACCTCGGTACCCTCGTAGACCATCTGGCCGCGAGCGGGCTTCTGCTCGAGGACGGTATCGCGATCCTCATAGCTCTCGCGAAACAGCGTCACGACGCGCGCCAGACCCGCATCCTCGAGGAGGATCTGCGCCTTGAGGATCGATCGTCCCACGACGTCCGGAACGCGGACGACACGGCGATTGAGGAGTGCGTCGGTGGCCATCGCTACTTGATATCGTCTCGGACTTTTTCAGCGACGTGGATGTGAACCAGGAACGGCAGCTCGTCGTCATCGAGCCGCAGATGCTCGACACCCACGTTGCGCAGCTCATCGCGGATCTCGAGCCCGTCGACACCCTCCACGCCCGGGACCTCCTCTGCGAGATGGATCAGCTCTGTCTTGAGCACGGGCCGACCGAACTCCCAGCCTTTGCCGTCGCGTCCACCAACCAGCGCGTGGAGATAGCGGCGTAGCTTGATCTCGATCGCTGACCGCAGCCGATCCGAGGTGCCCACCGAGCGACGGATCAGGACGACGCGAAGTGAGAGGTCCTTGTACCGAGGCCGCACGACGTTCAGCACGGTCCCGACGAGCTTGCGGTCATCGAGGTAGCGCTTGACGTAGCGGAGCACTTCGTTGGAGGGCGATAGCCTGCGCGTCAGCTCCTCGGCGCGCGTCTCTCCCTTGGGCAGCACGACAAGGGTGACGTGACCGCGATTCGAGCGGTCAGCTACGCAGCGCGCACGAGCGAGCGTCGTCGAGGCGCGAAGCGCCAGCATCTCGTAGTCCTCGGAGGTCACCGCGCGATCGCGGCTCTTGATCGTGTACGGCGCGCGGCTCTTCGCTTCTTCGACCGTCTCTCGGTCCGCACCGCCCGCTGCGGGTAGCGGATTCGTCACGGACTCGATGTACGCGAGCGCGCGACCGAGCGAGGTCAGCGTCCGCGCATTGACGTTACCGAGAGCGCCACCGCCGACCCGGTAGGTCCGCGCCGCGACGGAGTTCTGACCTTCGTGCGGCACGATGCCCCGCCGGCCATCCCCGAACGTCACGATGCCAGAGATGTAGTCGAACGTGTAGTGACGGCTGCGCGGTCCGGACGCGAAGAAGCTCTCGACGCGCTTGTATCGGATCCAGACGTCATTGCTCTGCGGATTCTCGGGATCGAGGGGACGCATGGCATCCGGACCGAGATCCGCGACCTCCTCGGCTGGTGGTTTCTGCCGCTCGTGGACCTCGATGACCTCGTCCTCGAGCAGCGGACCTCGAAGCACTCTGAACTGCTGCATCGGCGAGCCGTCGGAGCTGCCGAGGGTCTCGTCGACGATCGTCTCCTGGTTGTGAGCGTCGATCGCATTAGTCACGATCATCCGGATCCGCGGCGGCTTGACGTACCCACCCTGTACGAGCCGCGCGCGCAACCAGAAGCGCTCCTCGGTGAACTTGCTCGAGTTGACCCAGTCGTCCGGTGCGATGAAGAACGTGAAGCCCGAGCTCGTGAAGCCACTCGTCTCGTCTTCCACCGCGAGCGGCTCCCACTTGCGACCATCCCAGTACTCCCAGACGACGCGCTGCCCACTCTCCCAGGCGAGGCGACGCATGGCTTCGTACTTGCCGAGCTCGGTGGTTGCGACCTCCGCTTCTTCGCCCGGAAGCGAGCCGAGCCCGAGCTCCTCCTCGAGCTGGAAGTAGAGGCCGAGCGGATCCGTTGGCGGCTTTCCAACGAATCCGAGGTACATCGCCGGGGACTCCTCTGCCTTGGCCTGGAACGGCTGGAAAATCGTGAACTCCGTGCGCGCGACCTCGGTGACGTCCGTGTACTGGAAGTCGTTGAACGCGAGCACGTGCCGGACGTCGCGGTAATCCTCGCGGTAGCGGAACGTCATCGAGCGCAGCGCGGGCGGACGCAGCTGGCGCTCATCCTTGAACACCCACTTCTCCGCGTCGAGCGTGTACGAACCCTGCTCGCCGTAGTCGCCCTTCTCGATGCGGACGCGGATCCAGCGGGCGGTGACACCGTTGATCTCGGACGGCGTCATGTCCTTGGGCCGGCGGAAGCTGACGGTTCCAGACTGCGACATCGCCTTGGTGTCATCGTGAAAGCCGACCTCGTCGCCGGCACCGGGCAGCGCACCACGGGGCGCGGACCGGCCCAGATGGCGCCAGCGCTTGCCGTCCCAGTACTCGAACGCGAGCACGAGCTGCTCGCTCGGATTGGGGCGCGGAATCACGCTCGAATCGGCGAGCAGCATCTCGATCGAGATGTAGGCGTCGGCCGTTTGCAGCAGGTCATCACACGACAGGTAGAGGATGCAGTCGACCTTCGGCTCCTTGCCGAACGGATAGATGTTCTTGCCGAGGTCCAGCCCGAGGAAGGCCGCGTTATCGAGGTTCGCGTACGCCTGCGTCGGCAGGAGACCCTCGCCCACGATCTCCACGCGCGCGCGGATCGTATCGATCTCGGTGTCCTCGGGATCCTCAGGGACCTCGGCCAGACGGCCGCGCATCCAGAGCCCTTCGATGTGATTGACCGTGGTCGGCTCGAACCGCAGGGGTCCGAGAAACGCGACCTCCCCGCGATCGACCTCGATCGGCGCGGGCTCGAGGTCCTTCCACCGCGTGCCCTCCCAGTACTCCCACTCGAGGAGCCGTGCGAGATCGCGGCGACCGCGCTCCGGCGTTCCCAGGTACACGCGGAGTAACGAAGCATCTCCGGTGTTCGCGAATCTCGGATCCGAGAGGTAGAGGTAGCGGTCGATGCGCTGTGCGCCTGCGAAGACCTCGAACGCTGCACCCGCGCCGAGCGCAGGCGGATCGATGTACTGGCTGTTCTCCGCGTAGCCGTCGTCGAAATAGCTGAAGCAACGGTCGGGGATCGCGGACGCGACGATGCAGTCGCGCGCCGTCTCGAACGTGACCGTGTGCTCCTCGGTCGCCTGTGGTGTGGCGACCTGGGTCCCGCGGGGTACGCGCTGCTTGACCGCACCTTCGACGAGCGAGAACCGCAGCAACGCCTTCGCCGCGCGTGGTGCGCGTAGCTTGATCCCGAGCAAGTTCAGGAACGCGACGTAGTTCTTGTCGGGGACCTGATTGAGCCGGTAGATGAGCAAGTCGGTCATCCACGCAGCGAGCTCGATCAGCGTGATGCCCGGATCGGACGGATTGTGATTCGTCCATTCCGGCGCGTAACGCGGAATCATCGAGATGGCTTCCTCGACGATGTCGTTGAAAGTGCGGTCGTCCAGTTTCGGCGGTGGGATCATGTGACAGGTCGCCTCGCCGGCTACGCGCCGACTTGTCCGTTGGTAGTGCCCGAATCGTCGTCTTCGTTGTTCTTCAAGTAGAACGGGAAGACGAGGTTGCGCTTGTCGTTCTTGCCGGCGATCACGTACTCGATGCGAACGTCGAGGCGGTTTGGTTCGTCGGGGTTCGGGCCCGCGCGGCAGGTGACCTTCGAGATCCGCGGCTCGTACTTGTAGAGCGACTCTTCACAGTAGACTTCGGCGCGAGCCGCGGTGATGTTGCTATTGGGCGCGAACATCAGATCATGGATCCGGCATCCGAAGTCGGGGCGACGGATGCGCTCGCCTGGCGCCGTGCCGAGAATGATGAAGATCGACTGGCGAACATTTTCCTCGAGCTGCGAGCTCGAAACGCTGCCATTGAGGTTCACCGAGATCGGGAACCGCAGCCCTTTACCGAGGAAGCTGTTGTCGTAGGTCACTGGGTTACTGATCGATCACGGCTGGAAGCGGCCCTGGATATACTTCTTGCACTTGCTGCACGAGATCTTAGTCGTGTAATCGACCTCTTCGATCGTCAGAGGTCGGTGATTGCAGTATGGACAGCCGACCTCGCCAGGGCGCCCCGCGGCGACCATGTCGAGAACGTCTTGCCATGCAATGAGGGCTTCCTCGTCCACCGCGAGAATCCTTTCGTTTCGACCCCTTCGAACGAACACGAATCATCGCAAAACGGCTCGCCGCTCTCAACGCGTGGCGAGTCATTTCGCTGACCACGAGGCGGACCCCGCTGCGGTAGACACTCGGTGGTTTTCGGAACCGACTACGGCTTGTCTTTGCCGCCGGGTTCGGGGCGGTTGCGGGCCGTGCCCGTTCCGTCGACCCCGACCTTCGCCGCTGCCTCGCGTTCCTTCGCATCGATCTCGAGGTCGACCTCGCCGGTCGCAGCGGCTTCAGGATCTCGAACCGCCGCCGCCGCCTTGCTGGCGTCGCCCTGGACGCGGTTCGGGTCGAGCGGCGAGCTCTCACGGAGCGCCTCGTTCGCGCTGACCGACGCCTCGGCCTTTGCGGCGCTCCGCGGGTCGGCGTAGGTGGACTCTGCGCGATCGCGGGCATTCTCGGCGACGTTCGCCTTCGCCTGCAGTTGATCCTTCTCATGGAACGCGAGCTGGTCACCGCGCGCGAGCTCCGTCTCCGGGTTCGAGTACCCAGACTCGCCGATCGCGCCGTCGCGCACGACCTCGACGGAGGCATTGGCCTGTAGCTTCTCGCCACGCGCGACCTGCTCGCCGGCGTTCGGGTTGACACCCGCGCTGCTGCCGACCTCGCGCTCCGCGATGCCGGCGCCGCCGCCCTGGAGCACCGACTTCCCGTCGGGACCGACGGTACGCGCCACGCCGCCCTCGGCGCTCTCGCCCGAGAACTGGCTCTGTCCCAGCTCGCTCTCCTGCGCGAGGTTGCGCGGCCTGGACGCCACGTCCGCCTCGACCGAGAAGTCCGTCGATCCAGCTCCGCGCGGACCCGAGGTCGCCTGGCTCGAGCGACCCTCGACATCTCCGTTGAACGAGACGTCTGCTTCGTTCTCGAAGCCAGGTGCGTTGGGACCGCCGACGCCCGTTGTCGGCGTCGCGTACTGGCCGCCCTTCGGGCCCTGTGGCCGATCCTTCTGGAAGCCGTCTGCCTTGCTGTGATCGACGTTGCCGAGTCCGTCGCCCTGGCCGCCGGGTCCGTCGGGTCCGCCGGGATGATCGACGCCACCGAGGCCGTCGCCGACATTGCCTGCACCGCCAACGCCGCCACC
>JACCQV010000595.1 GCA_013813945.1 Deltaproteobacteria bacterium
GATCCTCGCCGACGCGATCGAGAACCAGAGGTCAAAGTGATCCGCCCCATGATCATCGCGAGCCTGTGCGCGTGCGGCGCCGGACCGGCGCCGCTGCATCCAGGTGCGGCCGGAGCACCGCTCTCGCTCGCAGCCGATGCACGGATGATCGTCGTCCCCGCCGGGCAGTTCGTCGCGGGCTCGACGCCGGAAGAGCGAGGGCAAGCGTACGACGACTACCAGCAGTCCGCAGGCACGGACACCGCACGCGAGAACAAGTGGTTCGAACGCGAAGAGGATCGACACCTCGAGAAGCTCCCCGGCTATCGCATCGATCTGATGCCGGTCACGCAGGCGCAGTTCGCCGAGTACGTCACTGCCGGGCACGCGCAGCCGCTGACGATCGACGCCGTCAGCTGGAAGGCGCAAGGCTTCACGCAGGACTACGGGACAGAGGTCGAACGCTTCGTGTGGCGCGATGGCCGGCCACCGGCGGGACGCGAGGATCACCCCGTGGTGCTCGTGACCTGGACCGAAGCGGATCGCTACTGCGTGTGGCGCGGCGAGATCGCTGGCGGGAAACGTCGCCTACCGACCGCCCACGAGTTCGAGAATGCCGCACGCGGCGACACCGGTGTCTCGTACCCGTGGGGCAACACGTTCGAGGCGAAGAAACTGAACAGTGGCGTCGGCGGTCCCCGCGATACCGTCCCGGTCGGGACGTTCACCGTCGGTGCGAGCCCCTATGGTGGGCTCGATCTCGCTGGCAACGTCTTCCACTGGACGTCGACGCCCGAAGCAGACGTCCCCGCTGGGGGGCCCTCGGACCGATCCGACGTCCTCGGGGCTCACATGCTGGTCAAGGGCTCGGCGTGGGACGACTTCGCCGGCGTCGGTCGCGGTGCGTCGGGCCACGGCCGTGCACGGCATGTGCGTCACGTGATCGTCGGCTTTCGCTGCGCGGCCGAGGGCACGTGATCCTGGTCCATGGCGGAGCGGGCACAGTCGCACCCGACCGCCACGATCGCCTGCGTGCGGGCGTGCGAGCTGCGGCCGCGGCGGGTCACGCGATCCTCGCAGCCGGCGGCTACGCGCTCGACGCCGTGGTCGCGTCCGTTCGCATTCTCGAGGACGATCCAGAGTTCAACGCCGGAACGGGCTCCGCGCTGACGCGGGACGGCAGCGTCGAGACCGAAGCGTGCGTGATGGACGGAACGACCCACCGGATCGGCGCGGTCGCAGCGGTGCCGGACCTCGCGAACCCGATCGCGGTCGCGCTTGCCGTGCTCGAAGCAGGAGAGCACGTGATCCTTGCGGGCCCGGCCGCGCTCCGGTTTGCGGCGGAGCTCGGTATCTCGCCGGCACCACAGGGCGCGCTGATCACGGACCGCATGCGGGATCGACTCGCCGAGGCCGCGGCTCACGAGGCGACCGCGAGTGCGCCTGTCGATCGGTCGGGCGGCACGGTCGGCGCAGTCGCGCGCGATCGCCACGGCAACCTGGCTGCGGCGACCTCGACCGGTGGCATCGTCTACAAGCGATCGGGTCGGGTCGGTGACTCGCCCATCCCGGGCGCCGGGACCTGGGCCGATCGAACCGCGGCGATCTCCGCGACCGGCGACGGCGAGGCGATCCTGCGCGTCGCTCTCTCCCGCGGAGTTGCGGCGCGCGTGGCCGCGGGGATGCCGCTGCGGGAAGCGGCGATCGCCAGCCTCCGCGAGCTCCACGAGATCACAGGCGGCAGCGCTGGCTTGATCGCACTCGACGGCAGCAGCCGCGTCTTCGTGCAGCTCTCGCCGACGATGCCGGTTGCCTGGGTCGACGCGAGCGGCGGGGGCGATAGCATCGGCGATCTCATCTCGTGAGCCGGTGCGCCATCGTGGCGCAATTGGCAGCCGCGCAAGCCACTGCGACACGCCGCATTGTCGCGATCAAACCGAACAGTCTCGCGAGGATCACTGCCGCGAAACGCCGGCGCGCTTCCTGCTTGGACGCGCTGCATCAATCATGTTTCGCACGCTTCGCCTTGCTGCCCTGCCACTGTTCTCGCTCACGTTCGTTGCCTGCACATCCACCGAGCCGGACGAGCTCGCCGGTGAGGCGGAGACCGAAGACTCGGTCGATGGCAAGTCCGACTCGATCAACGGTGCATCGACCTACTTCGCCATCCGCGGTGACGTCCGTCGCTGCGCCTACCCGATGTGCGGCGGTCATTTTCTCGATCGCGTCAACGCAACGTCCACGAAGTGCCACAACGGGACCTACCGCGAGGCGTGCTACGTCCCCGAGCTCGACTGGTCGCAGTCGGGTCTCTCCCAGGAGCAGCAGGATGCGCTCGTCGGCAAGGCAGCCTCCGTCGGGGGCGGTGTCCAAGCCGTCGTGCGCGGTCGGTTCGCTCCAAAGAACCTGACCACCCCGATGCCGAACCTCGGCCGGTTCATCGTCACCGAGGCGTGGGTCGCGCAGGGCGGGGGCAGCTCCGACGGCGTGTTCGCCAAGGTGTTCGAGAATGGCGTCCGCTGCATCGCCGCTCCGTGCCCGAGCCTCACCGAGAAGGCGCTCATCTCGTCGCGGACGGCGAACATCTCCGACGTCGACTTCACGGCCGGCGACTACACCGACGAGGCGCTCGAAGGCCTGGTCAACGACTACGTCGCGCCGGGCGGCATCATCGTCGCCGGCGATCGCTATACCTACAAGATCGCCGGCCGCTCGGGGAAGGGCCGCACCGCGACCCAGTCCTACCGCAACCTCGCGAACGTGACTCCGGCGACATCGGGACCGACGGTGAACGACGGCTGCTTCGTCGGCGGCTGCTCTGGCCAGGTCTGCTCCGACAACGACGGCGTGATCACCACCTGCCAGTTCCTCCCGCAGTACGCGTGCTATCGCGCGCCGACCACGACCTGCGAGAAGCAGAGCAACGGCCACTGTGGTTGGACCAGTGACGCCGACCTGCAGGCGTGCCTCGCCAATCCCCCTCCGTTCTGATCTCGGCCTGATTATCGGTCCCCACCGCGGGCGCCGTCGGCGTATGTTCCCGCGCGATGAGGAACCTCGGCGCCATCGCGTTCGTCCTGTGTGCAGCATGCGGTCCCGCCGAGCGCGAGCCCGGGGGTGGCGCAGGCCCTGACGGTGGCGTCGACGCGAGCGGCACCGGAACCGACAGCGGCCACGTCTCGGTCACGTTCGTCTACGCGCACACCGAGTCGGCGCTCTACAAGGTCGACCCCGATACGCTCGCGATCACGCAGATCGGGAGCTTCGTCTGGTCGCACGGCACCGACTCGATGACGGATATCGCGATCGACAAGACGGGCGTCATGATCGGCGTCTCGTTCACGAGCGTCTATCGGATCGACGTGACGAACGCAGTCGCCACCCGGATCTCGGACAGCCTGTCGGGCACGTTCAATGGGCTCTCGTTCGTCCCCGCGCAGATGCTCGGCACCACCGGTGACGATGTCCTCGTTGGAACGCGTAACGCCGATGGCGTCGTGTTCCGCATCGATCCGATGACCGGGCACGCGTCCGCGATCGGAAACATGGGGCAGTTCGCTTCGAGCGGCGACCTGGTGGCCGTCACGAACTTCGGCACGGCGCAGACCGCCGACAACGGGTTCTCGGCCGATCGTCTCGTGCGCCTCGCGCCGCAGTCGTTCGCAGCCACACCGGTCGGCACCGACATTGGCTATGCCGATATCTGGGGCGTCGCGTACTGGAAGGGCAAGATTTTCGGCTTCACCAGCGGCGGTGAGTTCGTCACCATCGATCCGACGACCGGCGTCGGAACCCTCGTGCAGAGCAACGGTCCCGCGTGGTGGGGCGCCGCCGTGACGACTTCGGCGCCCGTGATCTTCTAGTGCTCGCTGCGCTTCGCCGCCTGTTCCGCTCCGAGAAGTGTCCACACTGCACGGCCACGCTCGTCGAGCTGCGCGTGAAGCTCAAGCCGGATGCGGTCGAGTCGGGTCCGTACTACCGCTGCCACAAATGCGGGCATCGTTACATGACGGAGAACGGTGCGCTCGTGCAGGCCGGCCCGTCGCCGGATGCGGACGCACCCGCCTAGTTCCAATGCTGGTCAGTTAAGGTCGTTGGTGCACGTGCACGT
>JACCQV010001011.1 GCA_013813945.1 Deltaproteobacteria bacterium
GGCGTCAAGGCATCCACGTCCCAGTCTTGATCTCGGCGTGCGGCCGCTGCTTCGATCTCGGCCCGTTGGGTCCGCTCGGTCTTCGCGCGAACGCCGCTCGCGGGGGTTGGCCACTTCGGCGGGGTCACGAGACGAGGGTGTCGCGAGGGCCCGAGCGGGGCGATTACGGGGCGGCAGCGGTGGTATGGTCCGCGAGTGCGCGCGGTCATCCTCCTGTGCCTGGCTCTGTCCGGCTGCGCCTTCGCCTTTCAGGACCGGCCGGGCGCGGCGCGGCATTGCACCAGTAGCCGCTCCCTGTCGGCCGCGGACGGGTTCGCCAGCCTTGCCGCGTTGAGTGCGCTTGGATGGTCGATTGGATCCGACGATCTCGGCCCGCGATCGATCATCGTTCCGGCATCGGCCGCGGCAGCTGTTGGCTTGGCAGCGAGTTCGATGATGGGCCACGGATGGGCGGCGAGATGCCGCGCGAACTACTGAAGGATCTCCGCCGCGCCCGGGAACGGGGCTACCTCGTTCGTCCCATACACGACCATGCGGTGCACATAGCTGAAGTCCTGGATCAGATCGAACGCGATCGTGTTGTCCTGCGGACCGCCGCGATCAACGTTCGCGACACGGAACACGACGTTACTCACGTGATACTCGGGCCAGCTGAGGAACACCGCGAAGCCGGGGAACACGGCGCCGAATCCGCGATCCACGATCGCTCGGCACACCATGACCGGCCGGGAATTGGCGGCGAGCTCGCGAGCGGCGAGGGACTCCGCGAGAGCAGCCGTGCAGACCCCCGGCATGTTGATCGATAGCTCGCTGACGAGCCCATCCTGGCCTACCGCGTTCGCTTGGTTGTGGGCTGTCGCGGAGCGCTCCTGGTAGTTCGCCATGCGGCTCGTGTAGTTGAGTCGGACCTTGTTCGGCAGTCCCGTGAGGCCGCGGATCGTGAAGCCCTCGAGCCTTTCGCAGTTGTCTGGCGTGATGTGCGGGATCACGAGGACGTCGAAGTCCGGGCGGATCAACTTTACCTTGAGCGTGCCCGACGCCGGATCGTCGTAAAGAACGCCGTCGACTTGCTCCATGATCTCGCCGACGACTTCACGAGCCGATGCCCCCTCGATCGATCGACTGTAGCTGTGACTCTCCGCGTGGAGAATCTGCGCGGCCTCGCGAAATGAGTCGACGTCGATCAGACTAGCCGGCATGCCGAGCTTTCCCAGCTCGCCATCTAGCACGTCGCGGAGCACGTCCATCGGATTGCAGTCGTCGCCGATGCTCGATGACACGAGCGCCTCTTGCCCGGGGTAACTCGACACCTCAAACCCGATGGCTGGCAGTTCTGTGGCCTTGTCAAGCACCCATCCGCGATTGGGAAACCCCGGCGACGGGCCCGGCGTCGAGGTCCGCGCGAATAGGAACGCGCTGAGGAATCCTCGATAGGCGGGGATAAACGACGGCGCGATCTCCAGGAGCATGTTCTCGCCGGCCACCGTCAGAGGGAGGAACGTAATCGGATCGATCAATTGCTGCGACGAGCTTCCGTTGAGGAACTCGAGGTATCCGTACGATCGCCCGGCCGGCGTGTTGGCGCCAGCGAACGATCCGCGACGCGCACGGTTGGCTGCTGATTCCGGATCGCCGCCGACCGGAGCCGGTCCGGTCGGCTCGAAATTGCCGGTGCCTAGAAGGTCAGAAAGCGAGGCCGTGCCTGTGTTGGGACTTCCAACGTAGGTCGGACTTTCATTCTTGCCGTGGAGTCGCGTCTCGCCGTCATAGATCGCATGGACCTTCTGAATGCCGCCGGAGAACGGGATCCCTATAACGAAGAACATCTTCGCGCGGTAGAAGTAGACGCCGTCGACGTCTGCCTCGCTGTCGAATGTCTCGGTCTGCTCGAGCCCACCGATCCACGCGCACACCGGCGAGCGCACGAGGCATCGCCCGTAGATGAGAGACAGCGTGCCGCCCTCGTCGGTGCGAGGCATCTGGAGTTGCGTGAATGGATGCACCTTGTCAAGGCGATCGTTCCGCACCGTGTAGCGGTGATACTCGTCGTAAACTCCACGGACGAACGTGAGGACAGCAAAGCTCGCGATCGACATGGCTCAGGCCCCCGACTGGTAGCGGCCGAGGCCGTTCCTGAAAAATGGATTCGACACGGGCAGGTTTGGCAGCCCGCCGAAGTTCGGAACGTTCGCAAACTTGTCGCGGCACGTGCCGATCGTGTGATCACAGCCCGCGTACACCTCGACGGCGTCGCCCGTCTTGATCTCACCGATCGGCTGCTGGACTGTGATCGTCGTCCCTATCTGCTCGACGATCGTCATCCGCTCGCCCGTCAGGACGTGTAGCACCTCGCCAAATTGCGCCCAACTGTCTGGATGCACACCCATCGATGCAACGTTGACGATCCGGCCGTTCGCGCTGACGACTGTGGTGGTCACCTGGAACGATGCCCGCAACACGCGACAATTGCTGTCGTACAGGATGTGACCGCACGAGCGTCCAACGGTGAAGGTCGGCAGCCGCCGCGCGAGCATGGCGATCGGCCGGCTCGGCACGCTGAAGTTGGCGACGTGATCCGCGAACGTCATCGACGCGACGTGACCGCGCCACATAGTTTGGACCTCGCCGCCGGCTTGCTTGCGATGGATGTTGATGAGCACGAGCCGCGGGGGCACGCCCCCCGCCATGTACTTGGCTACGAACGGGTGAGCAGCGGGCAGTGACAGGGTGACTTCACCGCGGCCCTCAAGGTGCGCGATCTGAATTCCTGATCGATTGCCCGCCATCGCCTTGAACGTCTGCCCGTTGATCACCAGGTCGCGCGTTCCTGTCGCGAGACGATACGTGACCGCCGGCAGAATGATCTCGATGCCCTCGCGAGGCTGCGAAGTTTCCACGCCGCGTTCGTCCTCAAGGAATGTCGTCATTGCTGCACACCTCTCGCGGTCATCGAGACCGTGAACGTCCACCCACTGAACCCGACCGTGACCTCGTCGCTCTCGAGCCGCACGACATCGAGCCACGACACGAGCTCAGCGCTGGCGAGCGTGACTGCTGCGTCCGCGGCGTCGACCACACTCAGCGCGAGCGTCCCGTTGACGTTCTGAACCGCGGCGCTTACGCGAACGTAGACGAGCGCACCGGCCACCGTGCGCACCTGGAGATACTCGCGTTGCGCCGGCCACCACGTGAAGAAGTCTCCGTCATCCTCGACGGTGAGTGTCCCGGCGCCGACGGACACCGGGATCAGATCCTCGCGCCACGACGCCAGCCAGAACGACAGGAACCGCCCCTTGACCGTGTCGAGAAACTTCTTGAGCCACTGGAACTCGGCGCCGATCGGCCGCGTCATCAGGATGTGGCGCCCCCAGTCGGAAACGCTTGCCATTCCCGCGTTGAACGGAAGTCCGCCGAAGTCCTCGGGCTGCGCCATCGACTGGAGCGAATCAGGCGCGGTTCCCTGTACGTCGATGCCGCGATCCCATACGGGCCGACCGGCGAACGTCGTAACGGTCGCGCCGACGCCGACGGTGGCAGGCGTGATCGCGCCGCCGCCGGATAGTGCCCTTGGACCGAACACCGCCCCGAACCCGATCACGTCGCTGCCGCTGGCGCCCTCAATATAGACGAGCGCCGATCCGGCCAAGAGGACCGCGATCTGTCCCGCTGTCGTGCTGGCCGCGTCGATGTGAAGGACCACGAGCTTGGTGACCAGGTCCTCCGTGAGCGATCCGAGGGTCGTGCCGTCGTCGTCGAACCGAACCGTGATGCTATCGCCTGCCGGGCCGAGGCCGCGTGCGTAGATGATCGCCCCCTGTAGTGGCGTGCTCGTCGTCGTCGGCGACGCAAGCGCGAGCTGAGCGTGGGAATCAAGAGCGGCGAACCCGGCGATCGCGTTGCGCGCGCGAATCTGCCAGCGCTCGAGTTTGGTCGGGTAGCGATCGAAGCCTTGCTGCGGATCGAGGTAGATCGCGAACGCCGGCATGATCAGTGCGCCGATGCCGCCGACCGCTCCGGGTCCGGCGTAACTCGTGACGATCGTGTCCGCCGTGACCGACTCGATCACGCCCTCCCAGTCGCCATGCGCCTCGTGTCTCACGATCACGCGCATCCCGGGGATCGCCCAGTCGGAGCGCGTCGTCGTGTGCACCGGGATGGATGTGCCCGAGCTCGCCGCGCGGATCGACAGCGCCTCGTAGGAGAGGCCGAGCAGGAACGGCCGACCGAGCGCCGCGTATCGCGCGAGCTGCGATCGCACCGCGCGCGTATCGGCGCCTGCGAGGATGGCCTCGCCCTCGAACCGCTGAGCCGGATCGTCGACGATGTTCGATCGCCGCTCGAGGCCCGAGTAGCTCTTGAACCGCCCGGCGCTCCACGCGTACGTGACCTGCGACGCACCATCGAGGACGAACGTCGCCGAGCCGCCGGGGGGCAGGCCCGGATCTACGGCTCCCTCAGGGAACCAGCCTCCCCAGTAGGAGAGACCGGATCCCTCGGGGAACCAGCCTCCCCACCAGCTCACGTCAGATCACCCAGCGTGATACTGAGCCGGCCCGTCGCATCCTTGGTTCCCGTGAGCCTGGTCGTGTTCGTGACCGGGCACTTGTAGATCAGCGTCCCCGTCGTGAAGTCGAGCACGGGGCCGGCGAGGATCGCGAGGAACAGCCGCTCTAGATCACTGCGCGTGTGCGATCCGATGACGACCGGATCCGCACCGGACACCGCGACGATGTCCTCCCATCGCGCCGTCAGCGCGTCGCCGTCGTGCGCCGCGACGTTGGGGTAATAGTACGCCTTACCCGCGGTCGCGCTCTCGAGC
>JACCQV010000645.1 GCA_013813945.1 Deltaproteobacteria bacterium
GTCTCGGAGATCGCGAAGGACGCCGGGGTCGCGGACGGCACGCTCTACCTGTACTTCAAGAGCAAGGACGACGTCCTTATCTCGCTGTTCGAGAGCCGGATGAAGCAGGTCAACAACGAGCTGCGCAGCGCCGTCGCAGCTCAGCCGCCCCGAGCTCAGCTCCACGCGTTCATCCGGCGCTACCTCCAGCTCGTCCACGACGAGCCGCTCGCCGCCGAAGTTCTCACGATCGAGCTGCGCCAGAGCAGCAAGTTCATGAAGGAGTACGAGAACCCCCAGTTCGCGGACTTCCTGCGCATGCTCGGCGGCATCATCACGGCAGGCCAGGAACGCGGCGAGCTAGACGCCTCGATCCCGAGTCACGTTGCCGCACGCATGATCTTCGGGATGCTCGACGAGCTCGCGCTCGCGTGGGTCCTCGCCAAGCAGCCGTCGATCTCGACCGGCACGCCTGGTACCCGGCCGAAGAAGTTCGATATCGTCCGCGCGGCTGACTGGGTCGTCGCGCTCGTCACCTCCGGCCTCGGCCGGACCGGCTCACCCAGAAGCAAGAAGGAGATGTCCACGTGAAGATTTTGGTTCCCGTGAAGAGGGTCCCCGACCCGACCCAGAAGGCCAAGATCAAGGACGGCCATATCGATCTGACTGGCGCGTCCTGGATCGTCAACACGTTCGACGAGTACGCCGTCGAGACCGCACTGCGGCTGCTCGAGAACGGTGCCGATGGCACCCGGGCGGCCGGCGAGATCATCGTGGTCTCGATCGGTCCCGAGGATGCCGCGAAGGAGATTCGCACCACGCTCGCGATGGGCGCGGATCGCGCGATCCATGTCGTGACCAAGGACTCCGAGATCGACGCACTCGTCGTCGTCAAAGTGCTCCAGTCGATCATCGCCGCCGAGAAGCCCGACCTCGTGGTCATGGGCAAGCAAGCGGTCGATGGCGATGCGAACCAGGTCGGGCAGATGCTCGCCGGCAAGCTCGGCTGGGCGCAGGCGACGTTCGCCGCGACGCTCGAGCTCGCTGGAGACAAGAAGTCCCTTCTCGTAGGCCGCGAGGTCGATGGCGGGGTCGAGTACAAGCGCGTGCCGGTGCCTTCGGTGATCACCGTCGATCTCCGGATCGTCGGATCGAAGTCGGTCAAGAACGGCATCACGCCGGAGTCGCACAACTACTCCGGTGAGGGCGCACGGCTGCCTTCGCTCAAGGGGATCATGGCGGCGAAGAAGAAGCCGATGGTCACCGGGAAGCTCGGCGACTACGGCGCGGAAGCGGCTCCGGTGATCAAGGAGCTGTCGGTGACCCTGCCGCCGCCCCGCGCGGCCGGACAGATCGTCGCCGATGTCCCTACCCTCGTGAAGAAGCTCGCTGACGAAGCGAAGGCTCTCTAAGGACCGTCATGGGAAACATCCTCGCACTGTGTGAATTCAATGGCCCGACGCTCCGCTCGAGCGCCCTCGCCAACCTCGCGTTCGCGCGCGCTGCGGCGACCGCGCATGGTGGTGAAGTCATCGCGCTGCTCGTCGGAGCAGGCGCGCAGGCCGCCAGCGCCGACGCCGCGAAGTATGCGCCCAAGGTGATCGTCGTCGAGGACGCCGGTCTCGCGCACTACCTCGCGGAGACCTACGCACCGATCGTTGCGCGACTCGCGAACGAGAACGGCGCGACCGTCGTCTCCGCCACAGCGACGGCGCAGGGCAAGGACCTCCTGCCTCGCGTCGCTGCACTGCTCGACGCGGGCATGGCGTCCGACATCGCGTCGATGACGGCCAAGGACACGTTCGTGCGTCCGATCCTGTCGGGTAACGCGCTGTCGACGGTTCAGATCTCGACGCCGATCGTGTGCGTCACGGTTCGCCAGACCGAGTTCGAGCCGGCGACCGAGCTCGGCAGCGCAGGCGCGGTCACGACGGCCGCTGCCGGCGCGATCGATGCGCTCGGCGCGACGTTCGATCGCCTCGACGCGCAGAAGAGCGATCGTCCCGATCTTGGTGACGCCAAGGTCGTGGTCTCCGGTGGCCGCGGCATGAAGACGGGCGAGAACTTCAAGGTCCTCGAGGAGCTCGCGGATCTCCTCGGTGCTGCGATGGGTGCATCGCGCGCGGCGACGGATGCAGGCATGGTCCCGGCAGACTGGCAGGTCGGACAGACCGGCAAGATCGTCGCCCCGAACCTGTACTTCGCGGTCGCGATCTCGGGTGCCATCCAGCACCTCGCCGGCATGAAGGGCAGCAAGACGATCGTCGCGATCAACAAGAACAAGGACGAGCCGATCTTCCAGGTCGCCGACTACGGTCTCGTTGCCGAGTGGGAGAAGGCGATTCCCGAGCTCATTTCCGAGATCAAGAAGCTCAAGGCGAGCCGCTAGAGCAGACCATGACCGTCGCCGTCCTCGCGATGGCGGTGGCGCTCGTCATCGCCCTGTCGTGGCGACACCCCTGGGCACCCGCGGTGGGAGCCATGGTCGGAGTCGTCGTCGCGATCGCAACGGGTGCGGCGAACCGCGCCGACGTCGAGCACGCGCTCCACGATCTGTGGCGACCGATGCTCGGCATCGTCGGGATCATGACGACGACCGCGTGCGCCGCCGAGCTCGGCATCTTCACGCGGCTCGCGGCGTGGATCGAGCCAAGCACGCGGGGTCCGGTGCGGCACGCGTTCCGGTTCGTGTTCGTGGTCGCGGCACTGACCTCCGCGATCCTGTCGAACGATGCGGCGATCCTGCTGCTCACGCCCGTGGTGATCGAGCTGCTGCGCACCGTCTACCCGAAACGCAATCCGAAGTTCGTCGTCCCGTTTGCGTTCGCCACGTTCGTCGCGGCGGGTGTGGCGCCGTTGCCGACCGGCAATCCGATGAACCTCGTCGTCGCGTATCGCGCCGGGATCGACTTCAACACGTACGCCGCGCACATGATCCCCGTCGCGATCGTCGGCTGGGTCGTCGCCTATCTCGCGCTCGCGTGGTGGTACCGCGACGTGCTCTCGGATGAAGCCCCCGCACTCGGAGGTGCACCCCCGCGGGCGCTGCCGCTCAGCGGCCACGCGAAGGTCGTGCTCGCGGTGACGTTCGCGAGCATCGCGGCGTATCCGATCCTCGCTGCTCTCAGATCAGTGCCGCGGTCGCCGCGACCGGCCAAATCGGAGCGCGTCTCGCGATCACGATGCACCGCGGCATCTCGCCCCGCCAGATCGGGCAGGGCGTCAGCTGGGAGCTCCTCCCATTTCTGTTCGGAGTGCTCGTGCTCGCGACCGCCCTGGCCCGCGCCGGCGCGACCGCGCAGCTCGCCGAGCTCTACGCCACCACGCCCGGCCCGGTGACCACTGTAGGTGTCGTGGGCGCCGTCGGTTCCGCGGTGATCGGTAACCACCCGATGGCCCTGCTCCATTCCATCGCGCTCGCCGGATCATCTGACGACCTGGTGCTCGCGGCCCTGGTCGGCGGGGACCTCGGCCCTCGGCTCTTGCCGATCGGCTCGCTCGCCGGCCTGCTCTGGATGCATCAGCTCCGGCGCCAGGCCGTGACCGTCCCGCTCCGAACCTTCATGACGGTCGGCGCGGTGGTCACGATACCGTCGCTGATCGCCTCGCTGGCGACCCTGTGGCTGGTCACTCGACTGTGACCTTGCCGATCGGGGATCCATGGTACAAAACACCCAGGAAACCTCGCTGGAGGCACACTAAACCATGGCACTTGCAAGCTCCGCTCGTCCAATCGAAGGCGCCGTTGCGACACTCGGCGTCAGTGATCGCGTCACATTCCTGCGTAAGACCTACGCACATCTCGGCATCGCGTTGGTCGCGTTCGCCGCGATGACCGGCGGTCTGATGCGGTTCGCACCCGAGGTCAGCTGGGGCTTCTCCAAGTGGGCCCTGCAGGGCACGTGGACCTGGCTTGCCGTGATCGGCCTGTTCATGGTGGTCGGCTATGTCGCCGAGCGCCTGGCGCGATCCGAGTCGTCGAAGGGCGTGCAGTACGTCGGCCTCGGCATCGGGGTCGCTGCATACGCGATCCTGCTCCAGCCGATGCTGTGGATCCTGATGCTCAAGTTCGGCAATGCCGAGACGATGTTCGTGTTCACGGAGTCCGGCAACGAGGTCATCCCGGCCCTATCTCCGGTCGCGGCCTCGATCCTGACCCAGGCGGTCGTGATCACGCTGGCGATCTTTTCCGGCCTCACCGCGGTCGTATTCGTCACCAAGAAGGACTTCTCCTTCATGCGCGGCGTGCTCGCGATCCTGACGTTCGGCGCCCTCGGCGTCATCGTCGCGTCGCTGATGTTCGGGTTCTCGCTCGGCGCCTTGTTCAGCGGGGCGATGATCCTGCTGATGGCGGGGTACATCCTGTACCAGACGAGTCTCGTCATGGCGCACTTCCCACCAGCGGGCTATGTCGGGGCGTCGTTGATGCTGTTCTCGACGATCGCGACGCTGTTCTGGTACGTGTTGCAGCTCATGATGAGCCTGCGGCGCGACTGACCTGCCACCTCGGGTCGATCCAGTTTGAGCTCCACGGGGACTTCCGGGTCCCCGTCCTGCGTTTCGGGGCTATAGTCAGCAGATGTCCGCGGTGACGGTTGCTCCGATCTCGTCGACCGACATCGGCGCCGTGCGCAAGCTCGAGGACGCGGTCGGCAGTGTCGTTCGTGGCAAACCCGAGGCGATCCGCGCCTCGATCATCGCGCTGCTATCGCGCGGCCACCTGCTGATCGAGGACATCCCCGGCGTCGGCAAGACGACGCTCGCGCGTGCGCTCGCTGCATCGCTCGGCGGAACGTTTCGTCGGATCCAGTTCACGAGTGATCTGCTGCCGTCGGACATCGTCGGCGTGTCGATCTACGACCAGAGCGGCAAGGTCTTCGAGCTCAAGCGCGGGCCGATCTTCGCCAACGTCGTCCTCGCCGACGAGATCAACCGCACCACCCCGCGCACCCAGTCGGCACTGCTCGAGGCGATGAGCGAGGGCCAGGTCTCGATCGACGACACCACTCACGATCTCGAGATGCCGTTCATGGTGATCGCCACCCAGAACCCGGCCGAGCACTACGGCACCTATCCGCTGCCCGAGTCGCAGATGGATCGGTTCCTGTTGCGGGTCAGCCTCGGCTATCCGGCGAAGGCCGTCGAGCGCGAGTTGCTGCGCGAGCGTGCCGGTGGAGATCCGGTCAACCGGTTGACGCCGGTCGTCGATCTCGCGACGGTCCGTTCACTCCAGGACGCCGTCGAGGCGATTCGCGTCGACGACGCCTTGATCGACTACGCGATGTCCGTCATCGAGGAGACCCGCCGGCACCCCGCAATCTCGGTCGGTGTCTCGACGCGCGGCGTGCTCGCCTGGTACCGCGCCGCGCAGGCAGCCGCGCTCGCCGGTGGCCGTGACTTCGTGGTCCCCGACGACCTCAAGGCACTCGCGGTGCCGTGCCTCTCGCACCGGCTCGTGCTCGCGCAGAGTCACGACTCGCTCGGTCGAGCCCGGATCGATGCAGAGCGCACCATCGCCGAGATCGTGAACCGAGTGGCGGTTCCGACCTGAGATGGGGCTGTGGTCCCGCCTTCGCCGTCGGCTGCGGCCTCCCCGGCGGCTGAGCTTCACGCGCGAGGGCCGGCTGATCGTCATCATGTCGGTCGGCGTCGGCTTCGCGGCGATCAACACCGGCAACAACCTTCTCTACCTGCTGCTCGGCTGGCTGCTGTCGTTCATCATCGCGTCCGGCATCCTCTCGGAGATGACGCTCAAGCGGCTCAAGGTCGACCGTCGACCACCGCCGCGCGTCTTCGCGGGCGAGCCGTTC
>JACCQV010000664.1 GCA_013813945.1 Deltaproteobacteria bacterium
GGCAAGTTCGGCTACATGGCTCCCGAGCAGCTGATCCGCGGCGGCGTGGTCGATCACCGCACGGACATCTACGCGGCCGGCGTCGTGCTCTACGAGCTCCTGACCGGGCAGCGCCTGTACGAGGCCGGACCCGAGCCCGATTACCGTGCGCTCGCGAAGAAGGTCGCGAAGGGCGATCATCCGCTCCCGTCGGAGATCGACAGGGTGCTGGCGCCGTACGACGATCTGGTCGCGACCGCGCTGCGGCCCAAGTCCGACGACCGCTACCAGACCGCGGCGGAGTTCCGCGATTCGATCCAGCAAGCGCTCGTCGCAGTGAACCCCACGATCTCGACCGACGCACTCGGCGCGTACATGCGCGATCTGTTTGCCGACGAGATGGTCGGGCAGAAGGAGATGCTGGATCGCGTCGCCAAGACGCACCTCTCCGACTTCCAGGAGGAGTTCCACACCCAGACGATCTCGACGGTGTCGTTCGCGCTCCAGCTGCCGCTGCCCGCGCCTGCCGACGGTGTGCCGGCGCCGCCGCGGTCGCGTGCCACGGGCCCGAGCCGCGCGATCGGCACGAGCTCGGCAGCCGTACCTTCGGTCTCGGCCTCGAGCTCCTTCGTTGATGACCTCGCGCTCGCGGATGGCACCGGCACGTCAGTGCGCGAGCAGCCGATCGCGAGCCCGAACAAGAAGCTCTACGTGATCGGCGGGCTCGTCGCCGTCGCGATCACTGCAGTGATCGTCATCGCGATGACCCGCGGGCCCGAGCAGCAGTCCCGGCCACCTGCGCCGGTGATCGCGAGCACCGAGAAGATCACGTTCGAGCCGATCGAGCAGCCTCCGCAGGTCAAGCCGGTCCGCCCGCCGATCGAGGCGAGCGTCGGCTCGGCCTCTGATGCTGTCGTCGTCGCGGCCGTCGAGATCAAGCCACCGCTCAAGTCAGGCCGACCGCGCAAGGACAAGGAACCCAAGCAGGCCGGGAAGCCCGACGTCATGACGCGCGATGCGGTCGCCGGGAAGTTCAGCGCGACGTCGCGCCAGTACGAGGGCTACAAGGCCAAGAACGGCATGCGGCTCGATCGTGAGTGGAACGAGCTGACGACGTTCATCCAGTTCAAGATGAACGGCGAGAACCTCGACGACGCCGTGCGTCGGATCGAGTCGTTCCGCTCCAAGATGCGGGAGTAACGCCCCGTTTTGCGGCGTGCGAAACGCGCCGGAAACAATGCGTGGGCTATCGATCCTCCATGAAGAAGGTCGAGGCGATCATCAAGCCGTTCAAGCTCGACGAGGTCAAGGAACGCCTTGCCGAGATCGGGGTGCACGGCATGACGGTCACGGAGGTGAAGGGTTTCGGGCGCACCGGCGGCAAGAAGGAGGTCTATCGGGGATCGGCGTACGTCGTCGACTTCGTTCCCAAGGTGAAGGTCGAGATCATCGTCCCGAACGAGAGCGTTCAGCAGGTGGTCACCGTGATCACCGAGGCGGCGCGCACCGGGAAGATCGGTGACGGCAAGATCTTCATCACCCCTGTGGACGAGGTGATCCGTATCCGTACTGGTGAGACCGGGGAGGATGCGATCTAGCTGGCGGGGAGGCCGACAGAGCCTTTCTGATGAAGGGAGATGTGTTCCAGGCCGTCCAGGCCGAGGTCCCACTCATCCGGGCAGCTACCCACTTGCTCCCGCGCTTGTAACCCGGCGCGGTCCCTGGCAGAATCAGGGGATTCAGGGGGCAGTGTGGACCAGCCACGCGCCCTGTCTATGGCAGACCCCGGTCGCACGCGTGGCATCATTCGCTCACTCCGATCGCGAGGGCAGCACTCGTCGTGCGCGTCCGGGCGCTGCCTATTCCGCGATCGTCGGGTCGGTCGCCTCCGCTGCATTGCCCGCCAAGCTCCGGGCGTTCGCGTATCGCGCATTTGCGCGTGCGGTCGGTGCGAACCTCGACGAGGCGGAGCTCGAGCTCGGCGAGTACGCCTCACTCGGCGACTTTTTCGCCCGCAAGCTGCGCGATGGCGCGCGCGTCATCGACCCCGCACCGGACGCGATCGTCTCGCCGTGCGATGGGGTGCTCGCCGCCCGTGGCACCTGCGTCGACGGTGCGATGGTGCAGGCCAAGGGGCGAACGTATTCGCTCGAGGATCTGGTCGCCGATGCGGATCTTGCGAAGAGCCTGACCGGCGGCGCGTACGTGACCATCTACCTGTCGCCACGGGACTATCACCGGGTCCACACGCCGCTCGCGGGTCAGATCCTCCGCTATGACTACCTGCCGGGCACGCTGTGGCCGGTGAACGGCTGGGCGACGAACCGCCGCGACGGTCTGCTCGTGCGTAACGAGCGGGTTGTGATCCATCTGAATGCCGACGGCATCGGCCACGTCGCAGTGGTCATGGTCGGCGCTGCCGGCGTCGGCAACATCCGGCTCTCGAACGCACCCGACAGCGCCGAGTTCCGCGCGAGCGGCGAGCGCCGGTCGATCGAGCGCAACGACCGCGTCGAGCGTGGTGACGAGCTCGGCGCCTTCCGGCTCGGCTCGACCGTGGTTCTCGTGTTCCCCCCGGGCAAGGCCTCTCTGGTCGGCGAGGTCGGGCAGGCAGTACGGTTCGGCGAGCGCATCGGTCGGACTGACGGGGTGGGCGCGTGACGAAGCGCGACGACGACTCCGTCACGAATGGCTCCGCCGACATCGAAGCCGGCATGACCACGGCCGAGCGCCGTCGCCGGCGCCGGGGTCGCGGTGGCCTGCGTGTGCCGTCGGATAACGTTCCGCGTCGCACCACGACGCCGCCGGTCGTCGCTCCGGTTCCCGAGGATCCATCACTCGCGATGTCGATCGCGTACAGCTTCAGCAGCGATGGCTCCGAGCCGGTGCCGCGCGTCTCCGCGAGCGACGTGCCGGGCTTTGGCGATCCGTCTGCCCCCGAGGCAATGCAGACGGTGATCGATCCACCGAGCTCGCCGGTCGACTCCACGGACTTCGAGATGAAGACGCGCGAGATGAGCGCGGTGGATCTCGATGCACTCGGTCTCGCCGAGCATGCGAGCCCGGTGGCGGGCCCGGTGCCGAGCCCGGGCATGATGGACGCTTCGGAGCTGCAGATGCGGTTCAGGGGCCAGGTGAAGCCCCGCGCCGTCACCGAGCCGACGCTCATCAATGAGGTTCCTGTCGCGCCGCCGCAGCCCAAGCCGGTGCAGCTGGCGCCCGGGATGGTGAAGACGCAGCCGATGCCGCTGATGCGTGCGTCGACCGAACCGATCGTGGAGCCGCCGACGCGTCCGAACCGCGCCGTGACCGATGCGGGAAGCCCGACGACGCCTGCGGTGACACCGCGCGAGCGACTGCGCACCATGGCGCTCTCCGACGAAGATCTGCTCGAGGTTCGCGAGGCCGCGGCGCGCGCGCTGACCGGCAACCCGAACAAGGGGGCGTCGTTGTCCCCGTCGCCGAGCGTGACCCCTGCGGCGGCACCGGTCGTGGTCCACGCGGCGCCGGCGGTGGCGCCCTCGATGGTGGCGCCCTCGATGGTGACGCACTCGACCATGCCGCTGAGCGTGCTCGACATCGACGAGGACAAGCCCGAGCCCATCTCGGTCTCCGACATCGACATCAATGACCTCGCGGATCGCGCAGAAGCGTCGGGCGAGTTCGACGTCGACATCGAGGAGCAGGAGCCTCTGCAGCCGGTGCCTCAGGCCGCAGCAGTCACCCCGCCGCCCGCCGTTCCATCGGGCGATCGCCGGAGCCGTCCGCCGTCCGCGCCGCCGCCGGCAACGCCGGTTCCGGGCGCTCACGCGACGGTGACCGCGCACGCCGCGCACGCGCCACC